>JAGXOR010000004.1 GCA_023659785.1 Methanomicrobia archaeon LH_S13 | reverse complement strand
CGATGCACAATTGATAGCATCACACGAAGAGGTTTGAAACAAAATGGTTGAATCTCATAACCTGGGTATCTGCATTAAGACATTTCTTAAGTTTTCCTTCTCTTTTGATTTTACCTATCCCTACTCTTTTTCCTTTCCAGGAAATCCGCAAGCTCACCGACACCTTTCAACTCAAAATCGAGCGCCTCACCAACTAAGCCATATCTAAATACCTTCTTATCTTCCGGTATGACCGATACGACCTTATTTTTATCCACCGAATCGAGAAGAAACTTTGCAGTTTCATCATCTGTCTTGTTCAGCACATAATATAGCGGTTTACCCGCCTCCTCAGCGATTTTATTCCCCTTCTCGGCAAGCCGGATTGATTCCTGAGAGGGCTCAATGACCATTAGAAGGAGGTCACAGCCAGTTTCTACACCTCTTCCAAAGTGCTCAACTCCTGCATCGGTGTCAACAAGTGCAAATTCTCCTTCGTTTAGCTTAAGCATGCGCAATAAATCAGCAGATAAAGCGTTAAAGGGGCATGCGCAACCTTCGCCAAAATCACGAATCTTGCCTATCGCGAGCAGATTTACCCCTCCCTTTTTGCTCATGTAGTCCTCTGGTATGTCGCTCGCTCTTATCTCTCCCCCGATAACACTGAATCTTTCCTCTTCCGCTCCCTTCGATCCTAACAGCTTCTCTGTAACTATTCTCTTACCGCCGAAGTGTAGTGCGAAATCCTTTGGAAGCTCTATTCCAAGCTGAATATGCAGTCCGAAGTTTGATTCGTCATTATCTACTACGATAACTTTATACCTCCTCTTTGTAAGTTCCATTGCAAGCAGTGCTGTTACTAAACTCTTCCCACAGCCCCCTTTGCCACATATCAGGGTTTTCATTTCTTATTCTTATTCTTATCCTTCTTATCTGTATTATTTATATCATTAAAAGCCTTAAAAAGGCATTCGTTCACTTCTTCCATGTGTTCGACCGCTTCCTTTATCGCTTCATAGACTTCGGTGCCAATTTCATCAAACCCTCTGGCTTTCTCAGCCCATCGCTTAAAATCCTGCGCATGCTCTTTGTTATGCTCAATCCAGTACACGAGCAATAAACTTAGTTTCTCCTTCTCATCTTCTGTTTTCATCATAATCTATTCTTGCTTTTTCATCCACGATTTCAATTGCATTTACTTCACACATACTTTTTCTATTTTTTAATCTTTTATTTATTATAAAAGTCCTACTTTTTGTCTCATCACATTATCCGCATTGTCCAGCAGCCGAACAGATAGTGAAAAAATTGGTGCCTGATTATTATGACCATGGATTATCATTAAAAAAGATACGAATAAAAACAAAAGAATGGTTGGTGTCGTGAGCGAAGATAATTTAAGAGCATCCATTGAAAAACTGCTTGGTTTGCGGGAATCATTTCTAAGCCGGATCTTTGGCAGAAAAAATGAATCTAAAATATAACTGAATTATTTATCTCGAGACCTCGATAGCCACCTTAAAGCTGGAAAAGATAGACGAATATAAAGTATAATCCAGCCAGTACCAGTATAATCCCGGAAATCCTCTTAATAATCACACTGTATTTAACAAACGGTTTTAATGTAAAATGCGACGTATATGCAATGGCAAGCAGAGGCAGCCCCAACCCCAGTGAATAGATAACCAAAAGGATACCTCCGTAGAGAATGTCTCCCTGCACTGCCACCATCGTAAGTATCGCACCAAGTATGGGGCCGATGCAGGGTGTCCAGACAATACCGAGCGAAAAGCCGAGCATGAGACCTCCGGCTGCTCCTCCCACGTTGGTCACAGGAAGCCTCGTGCTTAGCCTCGTGTTTGGAATAATCGCGCGGATTCTTCGCTCTATCACATCAAATATCATGTACAGACCAAGAAATATGATTACAAACCCTCCTGTGACATAAAGTGCTGTCTGATACTGCTGAAATATCGACCCAAAGGCAGAAGCAAGCACGCCCATCAGGGCAAATGAAATGGAGATCCCTATGACAATTGTAATTGGTATAAATCTACCCGATTTGGTTGAATATGCTGCAATCAGTGGGATTACCGGAAGTACGCAAGGAGATAAGACGCTTAATATGCCAAAGAAAAAGGCGATAAGTGGCGATGGAGATACTATCATTTTACATATCCCTTCCTACGAAGCCAGCGACCGCTGATAAAGACCGCTGCTATTGTGATAATCACACCAAATCCTGGCGTTTTCGTATTATGTGCAGATGGACTTTGAAGTGGTGGCTGCGCCGGATTAGAAGATAACCTGAGAGCATACTGCATCTCTTCTACCAGCGTTTTCGCATCATGATAACCAACTAAGCGGTAAACCTCTTCTCCCTGTGAGTTCGTGAACACAATTGCCGGGATGTAGCGAATACCATATTGTCCCCCAAGCCTTCCTGACCCGGCAATGGGAACAAAATTTTTAGACATGTTGATCACTCGTGCATCTGCGAGTACCTCCTTCTGCTTTTTGCACGCAGGACAGTTGCTGGACTCAAAAAATATCATTGTTGGTTTGTCTTCAGCCCCTGCAATTTGCATACCTTCCTGATAGGAGGTGCACCACTCTATTGCCGGTTGCGCAATCACTACCTCGAGGCATATCCCTATGAGCAACAGTGCGAAAACAAGAACGATTTTTCCTTTGATTTCCATCATATATTTACTTATATAACTACAATGTATAAAGTATTTAAATTGTAATTTTCATATTTGCCCGCATACCGCTCAAAAGCTTCGATTTTTGGCATTCTCATCTAACTATTCCATTTCAAAGATAGCACCTTGCGGACAGATTTCTATACAAGCTCTGCAGCTTTCAGTATCACCATAACACCTGCCATAATCTATTATCGCTTTTTCATCCACGATTTCAATTGCATTTACTTCACAGACACTAATACATTCTCTACACCCTGTGCATCGCTTCTGCTCAACGACTGGAATGCCCATTTTGCCCTCATTTCATTACAGTATAAAATATTTATAACTTTTAATTCCAATATAGTATATATCTTAAGTAAATACATGGAGAACAAATATAAGGTTGTCATCTTTGACATGGACGGAACGTTCCTGAATTCGCGAGGAAAAGGAGAAATAGCACATGAGTGGGCATACGAAGCATTCAGAGAAACCATGAACAATTATGGATTAAATCTCACCATAGAGGAAATAGATAAATACTTTCTTGCTCCTCTGTTTTCTGACGGAGCCAAAGGAGTGATAAGATTTTGTAACAGGTTTGGATTGGATTATGAGGACTTTTGGAGCAGAAGGGAGAAGGATGTTATAGAAGCAAAGATAGAAGCGATGCAGAGAGGTGAAATAAAACCCTGCAAAGGTTCTGAGGCGATAATAAGATTCCTTAGCAAGAAATCATTTCTCGCGGTGGTGAGCGATTCGCAACAAGCGTGTGTGAACTATGCGCTTGAGCACTTCAATTTGAAACCCTATTTTAAGATATGGCATGGGAGAAGGAGCGAATTAGAAAGCCTGGATAACAGGAAGCCAAATCCTTTTTACATAAATATGGTATTGAGTGAATTGAACACGGATAGGAAGGAGGCAATATTGGTGGATGATAGTGCGGTGGGCGTCTTAGCAGCCAGGAAGGCGGGTATAGATTCGGTTTTTATTTATAGAGGGGAAAAGGAAGAGGGATATAATTATAAGCCAACGTTTTTGGTGCGGGAGATAGAGGAATTAGGAGGGATTTTGTGATATGGAAATGATGGCGGTGGAAGAAAGAATGGAAGAGGGAATGAAAGAAGGTGTAAAAGTAGGAGGAAAAATAGAAACACCGGTAATTGTGTTGAACGAGAAGGCATACACGGAGTCCGTGGGGGAAAAGGGTTTTGAACTCGCCGAAATCTGCGAGGAGGTTGCAGTTGAGACTGGCGTAAACATTGCTATCTGCCCTCATCAGGTTGAGCTTGCGATGATAGCATCTGTGGTGAACATACCTTGCTTTGCACAACACGTTGATGCGGTAGAACCAGGCAGCCATACCGGCTTCATAACGCTGGAAGCGGTAAAGGAGGCAGGTGCAGCAGGGTCGCTTGTAAATCATTCAGAGCACAGGTTGAGAATAGCGGAAATAGACTTTATCATAAAAAAGGCGGCGAGCTTAGACCTCTTAATGATTGTGTGCACGAATAATATCGCAGTAAGCAAGGCAGTTGCGGAGTTGAAGCCGTATGCAATTGCGGTCGAACCACCGGAACTGATAGGAACCGGACAGGGGGTCTCAAAGGTGGACCCTGGGATAGTGGAAAACACGGTAAAAGAAGTAAAACAAGTGGATGAAGAAAGTATTGTGCTCTGCGGTGCGGGAGTTACAAACGGAGAGGATGTGAGAGCAGCGATAGAGTTGGGTGCAGATGGTGTGTTGCTTGCTTCTGGCGTAGTGAAGGCGAAGGATCCGAGGGCTGTGTTGTTGGATTTGGTGTCTGGGTTGTGACGTTCATGCAAGCTTTGAAGTATAATAAAATAAAATAAAAATGAAATTTTGTCCACGATGCGGTTCTAAGAACTTGAACTATATGCCCTGGCTTGGAGAGATATACAAATGCAGGGATTGCGGTTATCGCGGTGCACTTATAGTAGAAGATGGTGAATTTGCAGATGCGATAGATGCGATAAAAAAGAAGAGTAGCAAATAGAAAGGAAACCTTCATCAAAAACCTTTTCTTTAGCACAGGTTTTCTTTTCTTTTTGTAAAAAGAAAAAGTGTATGAAAAACTATTACACCTGACACATGGAGTAATCCCAGCTTGTGACGTAGCCACGATAGAAGAATTTAAAACATTGATTGGGCAGACATGCTCGGTTGATGGAATCGTTGGATATAAGGTAGGGTGCACACTCGCTTTGAGTTATGGGATACCAAAGTTGACGGAGATAGTAACAGAGCAGACCGACTTGCCCGTAATCTATGACCACCAAAAGGCAGGCACTGACATACCGCAGATGAGCGCTAAATTCGCAGAGGTCTGCGTAAAAGCAGGTGTGAAAGTTGTTATTATTTTCCCTATGGCGGGTCCTGCCGCTGAGAAAGCGTTTATCGAAGCGCTATTCCAGACAGAATTGGTTCCTTGGGTTGGTGGCGAGATGACGCATGAGAAGTATCTGAGTGGAGAAGGTGGATTTATTGACGATGATGCGCCGAAAGAAATGTATAAAATCGCTGTGGAATGCGGTGTGGAGTATTTTGTAGTCCCCGGAAACAAAACCGATGTTATACGTAAATATAACACCCTCCTATCAGAAACTGTGAAAGAACCAAAGTTTTGTATGCCCGGGATTGGCGTGCAAGGAGGGGGGATAAGGAAAGCGTTTGAAGCGGTAAAAGGTAAAGAGGCGTATGCCATTATAGGGTCTGCGATATACAAAAGCAGGGATATGGAAAGAGCAGCGAGGGGGTTTTGCAAAGAGGCGCTGGAGTTTTTATAAATGCTCAAAATTTAGTGGAATGCCTTCTGCCATTTCCGCATCTTGCTTAGGATAGCTCTCGCACTTTCTCTGCCTTAGAAAGACCTGTTTCAATTAAAAAAGTGATAATTTCTGTTAATTCCTGTGGCATTGAGGACTCTGCTATATATGTTATCTTGAGTTTCACGAGAAAACAATAATAGGGTCAAGATGCAGGATGCAGGATACGGGTTTAAGGAGAAGAAAACCCGATTGCCTCTATCAACATCCTTATGTGTTCGCTTATGTCATGAAACCTGCGATGTCTTTTCGTGGGCCAATAAGAAAGCATAAACTTGGTGTCTTTATCTAAAATCTTCACCTCTAACACTTTTCCTGCTGCTTCGGATAGTGTCTTTCCTACTTCTCTGGGGTCATGCATTTGCACGTCCCAGAGATTGCGTAAGATTAAAAAACCCTGTAGCGCTGTTCTTCCCAATAAACAAACACCATCAGGCTTTATATACTCGATTTCTCGTTTAAGGTACCGTTCTGCACAGAGCGTTATAACGCATTTGGCAGGAGCTGTATTTCTTCCATTTATCGCTGAGGGGCATTTCACCGTCGGCAGAAGATAAAAACCCGCTGCGATAAAATCGTTTATGGTGTTGATTTCATAGCCCAAATCACTTCGTAAGAGTTCAAATAAACTATTTCGCAGTCTGTCATTTGAGTTTTCGTTGTAGAAGTAGTAATGACTGTTCAGAGGTGGCGCTTCAGAAACAAAAAGGAGTTTTTCGTTCTGCGGCTCAGACACAGGAACCCGCTCATCAGGACATGTAACCCCATAAAAACCTTCTTCTTTGCACTTCTCACATCGCTTTATTTCATCTTGTATTTCAGTCCAATTCATGTTGCTGTCAGGCATTAATTAATCACCCCACTCTAATCCAACAGGCTTTTTTGGAAATCCTTTTCTTTCTATCATTGCTATCCAAAATTAAAAATTTAGATGGGAAGTTAAATACTTTATGTACACTGATAAACATGAAAGTGATATGCATAATAGGTGAGAAGAAGTCAGGGAAAACATCCCTTATCCAGTATTTGATACCTTATTTGAAACAGTATGGTACAGTAGGATGCATAAAACACGCACAGGAGTTGGATTTGGATTTAGATTTAGATTTAGATACGTCCACCGTAAAAGATACGGACCGTTTCTTTAACGCTGGTGCAGAAGTAGTTATAGGAAGTTCTGAACAAAAGACGATAAAAATTTGTGGCGGTAAGAATCTGAATGAATTGCTAACTGAAATGGCGAATTCAGGTAATGTTGATTTTGTGCTTGTTGAGGGGTTTAAGAGCAGCGACTTACCGAAGATAGCACTGAGCGACTTTTCAGATGAAGAAGTCAGCAACATAATAAAAAAAGTGCCAAAGGATTTTGAAGCCAGAGAAGAAATGATAAAAGAGATAGTCGAACTTATTATTTCTCTTGAAGGAACAAAACTTTCTTAGAAAGAAAAGCTTTACCAATAACTTTTTTACCTTCGGTAAAAACCTTGACTAAAAATATTCCCTTATTATTTTTTTTCTTTTAGCACAGGTTTTCTTTTTTTAAAAAAGAGAAAAAGTGTATGAACGCGAAAATAAGTTTTTCGGTGGTAGATGCAACCAGCAACCCTGTGGAATGGATGTCCCGGTTAGAAGACGCAGGTTTTCAGGGCTGGGAAATAGTGGGCGAAGGGCTGCAGAAAGTGGAAGGCGAATTTAGAGAACGAGTGAGGGAAATATACGAAACAACGAATCTTGCTCTTTCCTTACACACACCCCTCTCTGATATAAACATAGCGAGCGTAAACGAAGGGATATGGGAAGAGAGCGTAAGGCAGATAAAAGAGAGCATAGAAAACACATACGAGTTCGTTGAGAATATATGCGTGGTGCATCCGGGTATTTTATCGCCATTGTCTGTACAGATACCGGAAAAGGCAATTCAGAAGGCAATTGAAGGTCTAACGGCACTTTGTGAATTTGCTGCGGAACGCGGATTGCGAATCGCGGTGGAGAATCTGCCATCAATAAATATGATGCTGGGAAGGTATCCTGACGAGCTTATTCGAATAGTGCGAGGAGTGAACATGGACAATTTGGGAATATGCCTGGACGTAGCGCATGCGAACACGACACGAACGCTGGACGAATTCTTGAATATCCGTGATAAGGCAGAAGATATGGGGATAATACATCTTCATGCAAGCGATAACTTCGGAGCGGATGACCTGCATTTGCCACTGGGAAAAGGCAATCTGGACTGGAAGAAGGTGTTAAAAGGGATTAATGATTATGAGTATGAATATGAAGGACTGATGGTGATGGAACTATACACAATAGAAGACGGAATAGAGAGTTTGGTGTTTATTAGGAAACAATCATTGAAATAGAGGCATCATTCACTTAACTGCGACTCCCACTGCTCGTTTTATCAATTCCCCTATCTCATCAACCTCCTTCTCCAGTGGTCCTTTCTTGTCGGGAACTTCAATGATAATGGGTATTACACTGCGTTTCTTCGAGTTTATCTCCCTTATCTTCTCTCTATTTTTAGCTTCGGCTGCAAGCCTTTCGTTTATGATTATAATAGCAACTCCCTCTTTCGCCAATTTATCTAACGCATGAGCAACGTCGTCTTCTCCCCCCGTAGGATATTCGTACACTTCTTTTACTCCTGCAAGCTTGAAACCCATAGCCGTTTCAGGGTCGCCAATTATCGCAATCATCTTAAACCTTTATCTTTAAACAACACTTTAACTACATCCTCTTTTAAACTGGTGGAAAAACGTCTCATTCGCTGTTCAGAAGTATTATTCACCTCTATTCTTCCGTCTTTTCTCCTTACAATGACTCCTCCTGCCGATTTTATCCTTTCACCTTCGCCTGATAACGATAAACGAACATTTACACTCCCTGCGCTTATTCCATCAGATAGTTCATTTAGCAGCGATTTGTCTACATAAGAAGCATCCTCATCACTGAGTATCACTTCCAATTCGCTGCTTGCGCTACTCCCATCGACCATACTCAATGCAGCATCCTTTATCAAACCAGCTAAGATGTTTGAATACGAGTTCCCTTTGAAACCATACGAGTTCCCTTTGAAACCCTCCGTTTTTATTTCCTTTAGTCTCTTCATTGCTCCATCTAATGCTCTCCCTATCATCTCTTCCTCTGTATCCCATCCGAGCTTCCTCGCATTTAATCGTGTGGCTCTAACTACTCGCGCGAGCTCCTCAACACCTTTCCTTTCCTCAGCCTCGGCGAAATTCTTCTTTTGAAGTTCTACCTCTTCTCTCGCGTCTTCGATTTTTTTCTTTGCGTTTTCCTTTGCTTCGCTCAGTATCTCCCCGCATTCTGCATTTGCTTCATTCTTCATCTTCTCCACTATCTCTGCCGCACCCAACCGAATCACCTCAAACCTAAAATTTTTTCTAACACGACGTTTACTGCGCTGTTGAGATTCGATTCTGCGCGTGTTTTCAGATTCTTAGATTCAGCCTCTGCTTTTTTCATTATCGCTTTCTTTTTCTCCTCGCCTTCCTTTGTATATTTATCTAAAATCTGAACTGCTAATATCTTTTCATCCTCACGTGCCTTTTCTTTTAAACCCTTTACCTCTTCCTCCGCATCCTTCACTATTTTCGCAGCGTTTTCTTTTGCCTCTTCTATTAGCTTCCTGTCTCCCTCTTCTTCTTCCCTTATTAACTTAAGTGCTTCTACTGCCATTGTATTCTTCTATAATGGAATGTCTTTATTGTGTTTTATAAATCTTTAACTATTTCCTCTCTTCTATGCAATGGACGTACGCAAAAGCAGGGGTAGATATAAAAAGGGAAAAAGGAGTTGTAAAAGCGCTATCCGCGCAGATGAGTAGAAGAAAAGAGTTAAAAGACTTTTCTGGTATTTTAGAACTCCCTTTTGATACGCAACATCTGCTCGCTATTTCCACAGATGGCGTTGGCTCGAAAGTGCTGATTGCTGTCGAGTTAAACAAATGGGATACCATCGGTATAGACTGCATTGCGATGAACGTAAACGATGTTTACTGCGTAGGCGCAACGCCTATTGCTTTTGTTGATTATCTTGCGATGGAAAAACCAGATGAGTCAATTGCTGCGGAGATAGGGAAAGGGTTGGAAGAAGGAGCGAGAATCTCTGATATTTCTATCGTGGGTGGTGAAACTGCAATACTACCTGAAGTAGTAAACGATTTAGACCTTTCTGGAACTTGTGTTGGTTATGTTTCAAAGGACAGGGTAATACGAGGCGAAAAGATAGAAATAGGCGACCTGGTTCTAGGGCTGAAAAGTTCAGGAATACACAGCAATGGGTTAACACTTGCGAGGAAAGTAATAGAAGGAGTAGGGTTGGATTACAATTCCCCTTTTGAATACAATCCTTCGATAAGCATAGGTGAAGAGTTGCTCACACCAACGAGGATATACACTGAGATTTTAGAACTTTTGAAACGGTGTGAAGTGCATGGACTCGCACATATAACGGGCAGTGGTTTCTTAAAACTGCGAAGAATCACTGACTTTGGCTTCGATATATCCGACCCTTTAGAGCCGAACGACATATTCCGACTTATACAGGAACTCGGTAACATAACGGCTCAAGAGATGTATAAAACATTCAATATGGGGATAGGATTTGCTGCTGTAATTCCAAAAGACGTGGAGCGTGAAGCAATAAGAATAACAGGGGGAAAAATAGTAGGTGAAATCGTAGGAAAGGATAAAGGGATAAAGGTAGGAGATATGAAAATATTGTGACTCGGCAAAGTATGCGCTTCCTTTTTCATCTTTCCTCGCAGGAATTCCGAACAACAGCACTGACTTTATAGCTATCGAATAGGCTTCTAAAACCTCTTTCACCGCACTCTCAATAGAAAATCTGTATTGCCCTGGCATGGAACATATCTACAAGCGACCTCCTGTCATTTTTATTCCCTTTTTCTCTCTCAAACAGCACCAGAATCGCAGGCACCACCGTAAGCACCGCAACCATACAAAACAACACTCCCGTTGCCATCATCGTCCCCATATCTGCCATCACCGGCAGTTGACCGAGTGCAAGGCATTTGAAGCCTATTACCGCTGCTAATGTCGTTATGCACATAGGATAGAATACGTTCTTGAGCGTATCAACCATTGCATCCTCACGTTTTTGCGATTTCAATTCATATCTAAACCGCTTCGTTACCTGTATCCCGAAATCTATACCAATGCCCATTATCATCGCCATCACACCGGATGTCTGCGGCGTTATTTCGAATCCCGCCAGAACAAGCGTGCCATACGCCCAAATAAGACCAAAAACAATTGTTAACAGCGGAATAAGCCCGTATTTAATCGAGGCAAATATGATTATAAGGATGAGTATTATCAGAGCAAAGCTGACAAGGGATGTCGTTCCCATCGTTTCCCCCGCAAGCTCTTGCAGCGTTACCTTCTGCACCGGGTCGCCACTGAGTTCCACTTCCACGCCAGGCGGCTTATCTATTTTTATTACTTCTCTCAACTCCTCAACCACCTCGCCTGCATCTATATCCTCTAACAAATTCAATCTTACCACCGTGAGTGAATAATCATCGCTGATATAATTGCTTATCCTTTGTGTTGCCATTTCATTATGCTCCAACAGCGACTTCACGCTTCGCAAAGAAGGTGGAATTCTACCTTCGTTCTCTCCTTTTACAACGTCTGCAGCACTTTTCGCACCGACAACACCATAAACGAGCTTTGCTCGTTCTGCGAGCAAATCAACGTATCTTAAAACCTCCGGGTCGCGGACATCCCTTATCTCATCGGATTTTGCATATCTCGGTTCTGTCTCCACGACAATCGTTGAAGTGGCAAAACTACCCGCAAATTGGTCCGCTATTAGATCAAATGTATTTATTACTTCTACATCCTCTGGAAGCCATGCCTTCTGTGATGTCCCCGTTGTTTCCATCAATGACGCTTGATAACCCGTGAAAACGGTGAATAAGAGAAATATCGCCAAAACAACAATTGCGTGATGCGATACGAACCGCGCATACTTCTCCAAAGGTCCTTTTCCCAATTTACTTAGCTTATCTCGCATTTATTTCCCCTTTTCCTACCCATTTTCACAATCCTGCGGCTACTTTCCTCGCTTCTATACGCTCTTTAAAAACGATAAAGCATGGATTTACTACTGCGGCAGCTACCCAGCAGAAGATTATACTCAGAGCCAGCGTCTGCCCCAAGTGCTGAACCATTGGCATTACGGAAAGCGTTAATGCGAAGAAAGCAGCAGTTGTAGTCGCGGCAGAGCCAAACGTTGATGCCCCTATATTGGAGACCGCAATTGTTAGTGCCTCCCTCGTACTCCTTCCACGCTCTCTTCTCTCTTCATAATACCTCGATACCATGAATATCCCGTATTCGACGCCCAAACCGATGATAATCGCACCTATCATAACCGTGCTGATGGATACAGGTATGCTAAGGAAGCCCATTACCCCAAAAGTCCATGTAATACCAAAAACCAGAGGCAGGAATACGAGAAAGCCTTTTGTGAACGACCGTTCAAGCACTGCCAGCAACCCAAAAATGATTATCGCTGCTACAAGTGTAGTGAAAACCATATCCTCATGCATCAACCTCAATAGTTCAATCATCAGCGGTGCCATACCCGTTATTCTATAGTCCACACCCGCGGGTTTTGTAATCGCATCAACGTCGCTTTGTATCATTTCCGTCGTCTCTTTCACTTTCTCCTCGCTCAAACCCGCTATTTGACTGACATAGACCAGCATAATGCTAAAGTCGTCGTTAAAAAAGCTTTCTGCACCTGGAACGGAAGCTAACTTATTCTTCACCCCTTCTATATCATTCGGGACATCCTGCTGAAAAAAAGGAGCCACAGATTGGACTTCTTCAATCGAAGGTTCATCTTCAAGCCGCTCATGTAATTCAACTACCGATGCTATTATCTTTGGGTCGCGTATATCACGCGGTATGTTTTTTGCGCTTGTTTCCTTATCCAGGCAAACCGCGACAACCATGAATTCTTCCCCTTTGAACTCACTCGCTATCTTTTCTTGTAAAACGAAAACAGGCAAATCCTCCGGCATCTCCTTCGATATATCACCTTGAAAGCGCAGGCCTGTTGCACCATAACCTAAAACCACCGTTAATATCAGGCTCGCCACGATTATCTTCTTATAATGCCGGCATTGAAAAGAAGCCAATTTTGTCAATGCCCTCTCTATGCCTATCTTCTCTTTCAGCACCATTCTGTTTTATCCTTTCCTATTTAGTGTTAATCATGTAAAATCTCGTGGTTTCTTTTTGAGATTTCACACTCCTTTTCCTATTACGTTGAAGGATATTCCTAATTGCGTTTTTAGGATTTAGAATTTGGATTTTTTCAGGTCAGGTATTTCAGGATTGAGCCATTTACTCACTTCTGTTCGTTCAGTCGGTGGCTCCCCTTGCTTCATCTGATTCACATACTTCTTCAGCGCGTTAGTTATACGCTCTGCACTAGCGCTGAGTAACCAGCTCTTGATGCTTCTTGTACTTTTGTATTCCCTCATGAGTTCTGGCACAATTTTTAAATTGTGGTCTATGCATTCACCGAAGAGCTGCCAGTGCTCTGGCGTCATTTTTGCCATGGTAAATGTCTCCTCGTTATCTAAGACAGAGCCACGCATTGAAACGAAGTTCATCGGCACAATAAGCGACGAAGTCCCTTTCAAATCCTCTACCAGTTCTATGCTCTTAATCACGTCATCCACTGTTTCTCCCGGAAGACCGTTTATCATTGTTGCTGCGTTAAACCACTTATTGTCATCAAGAATTGCGAAAGCTTGTGTGACTATCACCTGCCACTTTTCTGCGGGTGATGGTAACGCTTTACCTCGCATGTGTTTTGCAATCAGTCTTGCACTTCCGGTCTCTATCCCTGTTTGCGCACCCATCCAATCCTGGTCGAGCATGGAGTAGCACATTTTGGAAATCGCAGTAACAAGACCCGGATTATGATAGACAGTAGCGAGAGCTATATGGCTCGCACCAATACTCTCAATTCCTTCAATGGATATAATACGCCTAAACAGGTTCAGAACTTGCTTTTCATCCGGCGCTATCCGTTTCGCACCGTAACGCAGGACATCCTCGGAATGAAGACATATTGAACGCTGACCTGCTTCGATATTTGTCTTCGCGTCCCTTGCAATATGCTCGACTGATTTGAATCGGAGCCTCTGCATGTTCGGCGTGCAGAAGGAGCAGCCTCTCCCGCATCCCCGGGCTATCTCGACCAGACCGTGAATCGTGGCACCCCGGATGTTGGGTATCTCATCTGTGTTTGGCTCTTTTCCATTTATTATCCTCGGCAGTTTCTCTCCTTCAAGTATGGATTTGAACATCTCCGGAACGGTAATTTCACCTTCGCCGAGATGGACATAATCAATATTCAGTTTATCCATAGTGGTCTCATCAGCTAACTGCCATGCCGCTTTACCACCTACCACCACTATCTTCTCCCGCATCACCGGCTTTCGTATCAATTCAAAGAACTTTACACGGTTGTAAGGAGGTCCGATATTAACCATGTCAACGAATTCCGAACTCGGCGGATTAATGCCCAAGAAATCGTGCCCGCTAATGCCTATTATTTCCGTCCTGCTGCCTGCCACACCTTCCAAATCACGTGGATGCACAACCGCGACTTCATCTTCTCCAAACACTTCGGCTAAAGAGGCTTCTATAACCCTGAGTCCAAAATCGGCATACAACGCTCTCCCATCTTTCCTTCGCACTGGCGACGACCAAACGTTGAAAAAGAACCAATCTGGAATAATACCCTGCGGCATGCAGGTAGAGAACCCTACAAATATTCCCCATCTATACTTACTCATCATCGTTTCATCGGCGGTTAGTATAATTTTAGGGCAGTGATTCGTTTTTGAGGATAAATTTCCGATTATTTTCATCATCTCTCCTTTTCTCATGATGCAACATTCGCTCCCTGCTAATTATTTTATCCCACCCCTCTTTATTCTTCCTCCTTATTCCTCACTCGCTCTACCCTTCTCAGATAGTCTAATGCACGCTCAACTTTCTCCCTGAGATGCTCAAGGTCTTTTATTCCCTGGAGGTCAGCACCAAGCTGGTTTAGGTAGCCCTTGACCTTCTCCCGTTCTGCTTTTATCCGCTCTACGAAGTTCACGTTTGCCACGTATAGGTTCTTCCTGATGCTTCTGACACGATCTACCAAGCCCATCCTTATGAGTGTGTTAAGATAGTTTATGGTGGAAGAATAGGCGTAGTTAGTTCTTTTCCCTATCTCTTCCGCAGATAGCGGCTCACGGGACGTGATAAGCACTGCGTAGATGAAGCTGCAGCCTTCCCCGAAGCCCCAGTTCACCATCATCGCTTTCACTCGCCTGACCGCGCGGTCCATGGAGGTCTCATGCTCAGCGGACATAGTGTTTGATTCTATCATAATTATTATAAATATCATATTTAATATAAGATAAAATTGTATAGGTAGAATAGCCAATGAAAACCTATCCCCTCTTTTTGCGATTTGAAAATTGTTTATAAATTTGTATTCACATTTAAATTTAAAAATGCTCAATTTTGAGGACCCAGATGAAGATAATCCGGTTCAGCTTCGATAGGAAACGAAGCAGCCCCATGCACAGAGTCATAACGCAACAGATAAGCAGGGGCGTCTATTTTTTTCATAATAGTACCTCCTTTTTTTCTTATACTACCTTTTATCTCACAAATACACCTGCACCTCTCCCCGCGAAAATCGCGGTATCGCCCAGGCTTTCTTCAATCCGCAGGAGTTGGTTGTATTTCTCTACCCTTTCTCCACGGCAAGGTGCCCCTGCTTTTAAGTGCCCTGTCCCCATGGCGACGGTGAGGTCTGCGATAAAGGAATCAACAGTTTCTCCACTTCTATGTGAAACCATCGCACCCCAGCCGAACTTCTGCGCCAATCTTACTGCCGCAACACCCTCTGTAACAGTGCCGACCTGATTCAGTTTTATTAACACCGAATTAGCAACATTTTCTCTTATTCCGCGTTCAATGCGTTCAATGCTGGTTACAAAAAGGTCATCACCTACGAGCTCTACCCTGTCTCCCAGTTGGCTATTTAATATCTTCCATCCCGCCCAGTCGTCTTCCGCCAATCCGTCTTCTATCACCACGATAGGATACTTTGTGACCAGCGACTCATATTTTTCGACCATCTCACTTGCGGTTAATTGACTGTCTTCTGTTTTAAGCACATACCTGCCTTCTTTATAAAAAGCACTTGATGCCGGGTCTATGGCAATACCGATATCCTCGCCGGGTTCATATCCTGCCTGCTCAATGGCTTTAAGAATCATATCAAGCGGTTCTTCATTTGTGGATACCTGTGATGCAAATCCGCCCTCATCGCCGATACCTGTGCTAAGTCCCTGTTCTTTCAATATCGCTTTTAAGGAGTGGTATGTTTCGCTTCCCCATCTCAGAGCATCTCTAAAACTCGATGCTCCATACGGAACAATCATGTACTCCTGAAAATCTGCACTCTGCCAGTTTGCATGAACGCCGCCATTCATTATATTCATCATGGGTACCGGCAAAAGGACAGTGGTAGACCCACCGAGATAGTTATACAGAGGGATATCCAGTGCCGTAGCTGCCGCACGCGCGATTGCCATAGAGACACCCAGTATTGCATTGGTGCCGAGCTTGCCCTTATTCGGAGTTCCATCGAGCTTAATCATCAATTCATCCAGCAGCACCTGATTCAGGGCGTCCTTCCCCAGAAGCTCCTTAGCTATATCGTGGTTTACATTATCAACTGCATTTAAGACCCCTTTATTTCCATACCTTTTTGGGTCTCCATCACTTAGTTCAACAGCTTCGTGAATTCCCGTTGAAGCACCCGACGGAACCGCAGCACGGCCTCTGACGCCACAATGTAATTTTATGTCCACCTCTACGGTCGGATTTCCTCTTGAATCTAAGATCTCTCTTGCCCGGATTGATTCAATTGTGGTGTCCATTATGTATCTTCTATTCCACACACTATATAAAGATATTGCTTTTCTTCTGTTCCTGGTGGGTTAGGAGTATCTTAGTGGTACACCTAACCTTTTGATTAAAACCAATGCGAACTGCAGTGTTCCAATCAGATAGTCCCCTATCTTGATTACTGCATTCTGGAAATGGCTCTCTGTCTTCGCCACCTCCACCAATTTCGCGGTTTTGCCAAAGTACGTCTTCATCGTGGTAGCATACACCAATCCATACTTCTCAAGCCTCTCTTCTGCTTCTTCACTCGTCAGACCTTCAGCACTCCCTGATAAATTGTCTAAGGTATCAGATACAGAAAGCTCCTTCATATCGTCAAAGGCTTCCTTTTGTCTCATTCTCTTCAGTACGCCTCATTTATCTATTCTTTGCAAGAAAACCCCCTGCTTCTTCTTATGCGCGGTATTATATTTATATGCGGATCACATAAATGGATAAAGTAAGGGTTGGTAAAATGGGCAAGAAAATCTTCGCACTTGTAGTTGTTCTTCTGGTTGCTTCTATCGCTGCGAACATATACTTTATTTCTAACCAGAGCCAATTAAACCTTTCAGAGGTTAAAACGCAGATAAATGCGCTCGAAGAGACAAATGCAGACCTGAGTGAAGAACTCTACCAAACAAACCTCTCGCTACAACAGTCGAGGGCACAGCTCGATTTATACAGAGGACAAATTGCAGAGCTTAAAAGTCAAATAAACAGAAGTTCCGTTGCAGGGGAGGAGGGTAGAGCCCAACTTGATGCTCCCGCGGTGATGCGGCGGGTGGAATACCACGGTAATTATCCCTTTTACTCACGCCGGATTGTGGAAGAAGGAACCATGATGCAGGTATCCGTTGATATTAAACCCGGATACGGGCGTGTCCTTGTGGAAACAAAACCGCTAATGGGCGTTATCTTTCAGGATGCAGCAAATACCGCAGTTGTGGCTGCTGAGAATTACACCGGATGCGACCTATCGGGAAGTGATGTTATCTTTAGTGTTGAAGCATTATCAGAAGTCCCCGAAGTTGATGGACCCAGCGCTGGTACCCTGATGACAATACTTATTATTGCGGCACTGGAAAATGTCACGCTCCCCGACGATGTGACCATGACAGGTACAATCAGCCCAGGTGGGCATATTGGAAAGATTGGAGGCGTTATGGAGAAGGCAAAGGCGGCGAAAGAGGCTAATAAGCGTATCTTTATCCTCCCACGGGAGAACAGTCGGCTTGTGAGGTATGAAGAGGTGAGAAAACAGTACGGTGGCATAACCATAATTAAGCAGAACCCGGTCATCGAAGATACAAAAGAATACATCGAGAAGAATATTGGAATTCAGGTAGAATATGTTGATTCAATCAAAGATGTCATGGACATCATTTATTAGCCTGCCCTACCCTTCTTCGGTTTTTCTCCTTCACGATAAGGAACCGGGATGTACTCAACACTGGGACGCCTGCCCGCTGGTTGTGGATACATGTCCATAAGCGCATAGACTTCTTCAGGCAACCCTCCCTTCACCAGGATTCCCAGCTCCTGCGCATGCTCAAGCGTTATCGGATAGTCGTGAGTCCACCGATCCGTGGTAAGTGCCTCTGCAATGCTCCTTGCTTTTTCCTCTCCAACCTTATCTTTCACCAAATCGTGGACAAACTCATGCACCTGACTCAATGCTTTCCTCGACACATCGGCAAGAATCAGCGTCACGTCCTTTATCCTGTTCTTCTTCTTTTCATCAATGATTTTCACGATTGATGCCGCCGGGTACTCCCCCAATTGCGGGTCAACAGGACCTAATACGGCGTTTTCATCCATAATGACCTCGTCAGCCGCTAATGCAAGCAGAGTTCCTCCTGGCATCGCATAATGCGGTACGATTAGCTTCAGCCTTGCAATAGTCTAAATATTATTTCGTCTAAGCTTATTTTTATTTATATTAAATAAAGTCCTATGAAAGTACAAAATATAGGAGGTATAAGAAATGGATAGATGGTTTGACCCGTTTGGAGAGCTAAGGAGAATGCAGGAGCGGATGTATAGGATATTTGGGGAGATAGAGCCTTCTTTTATGGAGCGGAGGAAGCTGCCTGTAACAGGCGGCGAACTTACAACCGTAGAGCCGTTTGTGGACGTAATTGACAAGGGAGATAAGGTCGTGATTGCCGCTGATGTACCGGGAGTCGAGAAAGAGGACCTTTCGGTGAATATAAGCGGCGATAGGCTGGAAATCAGCACGGAACGCAAGAAAGAGGCTGAAGAGAAAAAAGAAGGGTACGTCAGAAGGGAGAGGACTTATACAAGCTATTACAGGTTAGTGCCCCTTCCGGCAGAAGTAGATGGGGATAAGGCAAACGCAACGTTTGAGAATGGCGTGCTTGAGATTTCGATGCCGAAAGTAAAGGTGCCAGAAAAGAAGAAGATCGAAATTAAGTGAGTTTTTTGAGATTAGGAAGAAGGAAACCTCACCTTTTCCTTATTTTTTTATCTTTTTTAGTTTTCTCCACGTTTCTTCTATTCACAACCATCCTTTCCGGTTGAAGTATAAATATCGTTGCGATAATTGTCAGCACCTTCATTATTTCGTTCATTTTATTGGCTAAGGACGAGTGATAGACCTCAAGTGCCCCCTCCGCATTTTTCCGTATATTGCACACTATCTTCGATTGCTAATGGATGGAATCCAAAGAGGCTTTCAAGGGGCGAGAGTTCTTCAATTGTTGGTTCGGTTATGTCTATCTAGAGCACAAAATTGTCCTCTTGTAATGCGGATACGGATATCTCCTCAAGCGATTCCAATTCGTATATCCGTTGCATCGTAGCTGAGTATTTAATCGCTGTAATCTTCATTCTCAAATCCTCTTGCATAGTTTCGTTCTATTTCATTATAAATTTTTCAGAAAGATTTTTATTATTACTTCCCTATATAAATAGGGGGTAAAAAACATGGAAGAAAAAGAGAGTGAGGTAACAAAAGCTGTTAGAGAAGCGGTGGTGAAAGCGGTTGAGAAAGGAGAAGACATAAAAGAAGAGGTAGTTGAGATTACCCGAGATGCCGTTAAGAAGGCATTGGAGGGAACCGAAGTTACACGTGAGAAAGTGGAATCTGTGGCTAAAGAAGCAATGAAAGGCACAATCGAAGGTGCACAGAAGGAAAAAGTGGAAGCGGCTGAGGTTGTCAAAGGGGCTGCTGAGGGCATAATCGAGGGTACGGAGCAGGCGGGTGCCAAAGCCGCTGACTTAGCGGAACATGCCGCAGAAGCAGCTCTGGACTCCGCGAAAGAAGTGGGTGATAAGGCAGGGGAAGTGGTGAAAGGTGTCGTAAAAGGATTTCTTGAAGCCGTCAAAGAGGTCTTAGAGAAGAAGATGAACCGTTCACCAAAAAGTTAATCATGGAGCGTATGAACCCCCGAAAGTTAATTGAAGATTTCTATCTCGCCGCTCTCGAAACGCGCTTACTGTTGCGTGACCTGCCCTCTGAGGCACGAGACATAATAACACTGGTAAAACAAGGCGAGGCGAAGATTAATTTTGGCTGTTAATTTCAATTTTACGGCATGTAAACTATTATATACATCAGTTATACATATACATATACCTTTTTATTTATCTATTAGTACGTATTGGGACTCAGGAATGAAACATGGTGAAAAAAATTCGAGCATCTGTTCCTGCTAAGGTGATACTGTTTGGAGAGCATTTTGTGGTTTATGGGAAGAGCGCATTAGCTAGTGCTATAAACAAACGGCTTACAGTGGACGTGTCGAGTAGAGAAAAGAGGGGATATCATATAAAAATAGAGAACATACCTACTTTTGGCTTGGAAATGAATTTGTTGGGAGAAGAAGAGAGAGCACTGCCATACAAGGACTATGGCGCTGCAACAAAAGCAATTGCGTATGTCAAGGAATCAATAAGATATCTTGAAGAGGAGTATGAAATAGGCGGAGGGGCAGAAGGAGTGGAAATAGAAATAAAGTCTGAGATACCTCTTTCTGCCGGATTGGGTTCTTCAGCAGCTACTTGTGTTGCTACTGTCGCAGCACTCAAAGAATATTTTGGCATAAGTGGTGATTTAGAAGAGATAAGAGAAGATGCACATAGTATTGAGCTCGCAGTTCAAGGAGCTGCCAGTCCTCTTGATACGGCAATCTCAACTTACGGTGGCTATGTGTTGGTAGAGAAAGGAGAGGTGAAGAGATTGCGTTTAGCTGAACTAAATTTGATTATAGGAACTATCGGCAGCATACCGTTGAGCATGGGTATGGATACGAAAAAGGCTTCTGAGATGAGTCTAAAGACAAAGAAAATTGTAGCAGATGTTAAGACGCGAAAAGAAACTTTTACGAGTATATTCGATGCTATTTTCGCTGCTTCAGATGAAATAACGGCACAGGCAATCAGGGCGATGAAGGATAGAGATTTTGTGAAACTGGGGGAGTTGATGAACATAAACCATGGTTTGCTAGATGCGATAGGCGTGGTGCCAAGGCGATTGAGCGAGCTCGTGAAGATGTCGCAAGAGTCAGGCGCGTTGGGTGCTAAAGTCACGGGAGCAGGGGGATTAGATGAGATGGGTGCTGTCGGCTCTGTTTTGGTTCTGCCGGGTGAGTCTGTGGACCGGATAAAAGCAGCGATGGAAGTTGCAGGTGCACTCGTGATGGATGTGAATGCAGGAGGAGAAGAGCTGAAGATAGAGGTAGGTTCAGATTAGATTTATTTTTTGACCTTCTTACCTATGAAGTGTCCTCAAGTCAATTTCGTATAACGGTTTCAGCATATACGACGTTGCGACCGAAGGGAGCAATGTCCCGAAGGGCAAGGGGCGTTAGCCCGTAGCGTATATGCTGTGTTATCGGAAGTTTTGCTGTTATCATACAATATCAAATAATATTTTTTGTTTTTCCGGATCAACTTTTTTATTTCTCCAACTTTCCTTCATTAGAACTTGTTTTTATTATTAGCTCTAATAAATCTTCAGGCATCTGACAGGGAGGCTTCCCTATTCGTTCTTTAAAAGTGCCGCAAACTCTTGAAAATTGCCAAACATCATCAGGTATCTTTCCTAACGGATCTGCCCGTTTATCTTTATAGATAAGTTGCCTTGCAGAAGGAATCCTTATCTCCCTATCGTTAAATGTAAACCTGTCTTTGTTCTTTGTAAAATATAAGATATGTGTATGTGCACGATTAAACTTTTTTCTCTGATTCTCTCCAAAGGTGTAGTACCAGATAATCCAATTTCTAAAATAAAAACCTGTTCTTTTTAAAATCACATTTATCTCTGCGGCAAACTCATCACCAATTGCAATATATATCGTCCCATTATTTTTAAGTAACCTGTAAGTTTCTTTTATCCATTTTTCTGACCAGTTATAATACTTTTCATACGGCATGTTATCATTATAGATATCATATTTTATTCCTATATCATCAATTGTTGCATCCATTTATCCAGCGGACAAAAAAGATTTCCGCTTTTTGAACTCCTCCTCGGTCTCGAATTCAAACCGCAGAACCTTATCTTATCCTTGAACCACGATATTTCCAGGTTTGACTGATTTATACTCGACCAGAAGGTCGTATGCCGAAGTGACTTCATCGTTCGTATATATAGTATGACCGGTTATTAACTGAAGTACTTGAATGCATGGGGCTGAAACTGAATATGCTCATCTTATACAACATTTATCTCGGTCAAGGATGCGATCCTAATGTTGAACGGGAGAGGTTGATGGAGCGATGGGTTACTTAACCGAACACGCATGGATATCATGTTAAATCCTCGTTTTCGTTTGGCGTTTGGTGGTCTTTAATTTCTCTTCCATCATTTGAATTAATGTTTTTTCGCAGATATGTATCTAATAATGAATTGAACATTTTGCCGTGATTTGGATATTTTAGATGGAGCAGTTCATGTAAAATTGCTTTAAATCGTACTTCTTTAGCTTCGTTTAAGAGAGTTCTATCAAATGTTAACCTGCCCTTACTCGAACAACTACCCCACTTTCTTTTCATTGTTCGAATATGAATTTCTCTGGGTTTAACTCCTACATCCTTAGCCAATGTTAGAACATCTTCCTTAAATTCTTCAGGTGCTATCATCCTGCAACACCACACTTAAGTATTTTCATTATGTTCTGAGCGATTTCTGAGACTTTGGGAATATCCATTATACTTTGCTCAAGTAAAACATTATAGAGTTCAGATCTAACTTCTCTTTCATGTCTATCACTTTTTTGCCAATGTGGACATTTTTCAAATACCTCTCTCATTTGATTTGCTATTGTATCTGGTTTTTCAAAACCTTCTTCTTTTAATTAACATCCAGTAGATTGTGAAAATTTCTGCAGGCATGTCTTTTTCGGTTTGTTCATTTTTGGCAGAATTGATTTCCTCAATTATTCTCTTCAATTCTTCCAATGTTTCTTGGGTATTTTTTTGTCTATTTTTATATAGTGTTGCGAGAAAATCAGCTTTCTCAGCAATTGAAATAAGATAAGGAGATTTTTTACCTTCCATTTCGACAGTCTTCTCAATATTCCTCAATAGATTGAAAACCTTTTCTGTGTCAGAAGCGTTGCTTTCTTCGATTTTTCTCAAAGTTTTTTCGTTTATTTCATAGACATCTAAAGTAGATTTAATTTTGTTACTCTTTGTATATTCTTGGGCAAGCTTAGCGGTCTTTTTGGTAAAATCTTTATCTATGGAGATTCCTCGCTCATAATTTTCTCTAAGAATTTTATACATCCTTGAGAGCGTCTCGTAATCATCAATATAAGGTCTTAAGAAAGCATCTGGCGAAAGAATCTCGTAAATATCAGATAATTCTTTGAAGAATCTATAATATTCGTGTCGTTTTTCTTCATCCATGAAGTGCTCCAGTACTACTTCAACAGCTTTATCTTGAGTTTTTCCCTCGATAAGTACAAGATATTTCTCTTTTGCTACTTTCATTTCCTCAACAAATCTTTCCTTCAAGACCCCGAGCTCATAGACAATTCCTCCAATATCTTGAGAGTCGAAAGCAAGAGCTTTTTCAAGATTGTCGAAAATGCCAACAAAATCTAAAACAAATCCAGATGGCTTTTTTCTCTCTTCATCCTCATAGGGCCTATTCACTCTGGCAATAGCTTGTAAAAGGACATGGTCTCTCATTGGCTTATCCAGATACATACAATAGAGAATTGGAGCCTCAAAGCCAGTAAGAAGCTTTTCTGTTACAATTAATATTTTTGGTAGTTCATCAGGCTTTCTGAATGCCCTCCTTATTCTCTTCTCTTCCATTTCTGAGAAATGGTATTTTGCCAGTTCAGGGGGATCGTTGTAAAATGGACTGTATACAACTTTTGAATAATCGGATGGCAGATATTTATCCAATTCTTCTTTGTATAGAGCACAGGCTTCTCTATCTACTGCAACCAAGAAAGCTTTGTATCCCATTGGCTCAATGTATTCTTTGTAATGGTCAACGGTGTATTTAGCGACCTTTTCAACCCGTTCTTTGTTTTTAAGCATATTTCTGAGCGTTACTGCCTTTTTCAACACTTTATTGAGTGCTTCTACATCACTAATCCCCTGTATCTCTGCAAGATCCAAGAACTCTTTCTCAAGTATTTCTTTCTCAACCCAAATCTCATTAGGGGCAAGAGTATAGTGTAATGGAACGGTTGTGCCGTCCTCGATAGATTGTACAATGCTGTATTTATCAAGATATCCTTTAGGTGGATCATCCCTACCGAATGTTATAAATGTTCCTTTACCATAGCTGGTTTTATCGATTGGTGTGCCTGTAAAACCGATGTATGTTGCGTTGGGAAGAGCACCCGTCATATAATTGCCGAGTTTTCCACCAGTAGTTCTATGTGCTTCATCTACTAAGATAAAAATATTTTCTCGGGTGTTAATATTCTCAGGCATATCCTCGAACTTGTGGATCATTGTAACAATAAGACCTCTTCTATCGTTTGAAAGGAGATCTTGCAGATGCTTTTTGCTCTTTGCGACTTCGGGTTTAATACCAATACTACGTATATTCCTGAACAATTGAGTTTCAAGTTCATTTCTATCCACAAGCATAATGACCGTTGGATTCTCAAATATTGGGTTTTCAATTATTTTCTGTGCGGCTACTATCATCGTATAGGTTTTACCTGAGCCTTGAGTATGCCAGATAAGACCTTTTAGTTTTTCAGATTCTTCTGCTCTTTCAACTACTTTATCCACTGTTCTCATCTGATGTGGTCTAAGCACAACTTTCTTCAGCTCATCATTTTCTCTCGTAAATAATATAAAATCTGTCAGGGCCTTAACAACCCTTTCTTTATCTAAGAAGGTTTTAGCCAGATTCTCAAAGTCACCATCAGATTCTCCTTTCCAATTAAAAAGAAGTTTCTCAGAGATATTCCATGTAGCACTATAGTAATATCTGAGGATATGGGTTAAAGCATAAATCTGGGGAATAGCTAAAAGTTCGGGGCAATCTCTATGGTATCTTTTCACCTGTTCCAGAGCTTCGCTTATCCCTTCTATCTTATGAGCAGATTTTGTCTCGATCAGAAATACAGGTACACCGTTGATAAGAAAAACAACATCAGGCCTAATGGTTTTATTTCCGTTGATAAACTCAAACTCGTCTGTTACATGAAATGTATTCCTATCTATGTCTTCAGTGTCAAAGAATCTTACATTTCTTTCCCGTTTCTCATTAGGAACGAATGCCGTTCTAAGACCTTTGAGATATTCCCAGGTAGTGAAATTACCTTCAATGTTCGGTGGGACCGTTTCAAGTTTCTTGATAATATCCTCAGCAAGAAGATGATCCATAAACGGGTTAAATCTTTGCATTTGATTGATGAAGATGTCTTTGAACACGAAACCTGTTTTCCTACCCCTCCATCTCAAAGCTTCATTTTGACTAATATGTTCCCAGCCAATCTCTGTGGCATATTTGATTATTGGGTTCTGAACCGCGCCCCGTTCTCCGCCTAATAGACTCATGTCTCAACCTCCAGATGATTAACCCTTATCTTTGCGGTCATTAGATTGTTTAGAAGGGTATTGAAAAGCACGCCGAGAGCTTTCTTTTTGTTTTCTTCGGCTTCGATTTTGAGGTCAATAGAGGAGAGGATATTGGCGATTTTTTGCTGGGTTGGGAGAGGTGGAAGTGGGATTTTGTGTTTTTCAACCACATGTCTTGGAAGCCTTTGTCTCCCGGTACTTCCTTCCATCTTAGAAGCCATTATTGTTCTTACGGTTTGTATTTTTAAGTAATTATAAAGGTATTCTACAGTTACTCTGTCTTCTTTTGGATGTAATGCCCATACCTCAGTAGTCGCATAGCCATAATCTGTTGGTAAATTATATAAAATGGCCTGTTTACCATTTTCGAGAGAGGGAGTAATTTTTGCTATTATTAGGTCATTCTTAAAAACAAAGGTCCGTCCCACTTGATATATCAGAGTATTTTTTCATTTGCCAGCCATTGACTCTTTCACTGTCCTCAGAAATTAATTCCATAGGAATAAATGGGAGTATGTCATCATTTTTTATCTCTAAGTTTCTAGGCTTTCTACTAAACTCAAAAACTTCCCCAACTTCCACAATATCCCACTCCTCTGGCACCATCCCGATCTCCGTCTCCTTCAGAGGTACATCCTCCGCCTCTTCCACAGGCACAGGTCCATAGGTAAACAGGTGCTTCATCAGGGATTTTTTGAGTTCTTTGGTGGCTTGGATGACATCCTCAGTTTTTTCTTTTGCTTCCTGAACGGTAGAGAGGACGGCGGCGATACGCATCTGTTCGGGGAGAGGAGGACAAATAACCGATTTTTCTTTCAATAATTTGTAGTGTCTATTATATCCCTTACTCGGAATATTTAACGATTTGAAATAAAAATAAAGAAATTTAGGAAAAAAATACTCTTTATTTGGGAAAATAATTTTCGTTCCTTGAGCACCTATTGAAAAAGGGAAATCTACATATTTGAAAATCCTTGTATGGTCGCCAAAGATAATTACCGGAAGTTGTTCTCTTAATATTTTTCCTTCATCATCTGAATATCCTGCTATAAAATCCATGCTTTGATCAATAATTGGATATTTTCCGATAGATTTGTATTCATTTTCTGGAATAAAATGTGGTATTTTAGGTTTTTTCTTAGAGATGCTATCAGAAAATTTTGTGACATCCCACTCCCTCGGCAGAGGGCCGAGTTCGGTCATTTTGAAGCCTTCGGGTAAGTCGTTATTCATTTTCTGTTCCTCCGGGAACTAAAGGCCTATCCACATAATAGAATGATTGAGGTGGTGCAAAATTTGGAAAGGTATCCCTAGGATCTATGGGATTATTAAATTTCTCTATTCTTTTTAGTTCAATTGCAAACCCTTTTTTATATCCATTGAAATACCTGAAAAATTTTATCTCCGTTAATCCAGAATATTCACCGCATTCCTCCCATAGTTGATTGGGATGTCCTTCTATAATATCTCCTATAATGAAAGCTCCAACAACTTTTTTAATTGGTGATGTGGAGTATATGTAAACTCTATCTATGCCTTCTCTTCTAAATATACTCTTGCGGAACTCATATCGTTTTTCACCATTCATTATAGATTCCACATACTTCGGCTTAATGGACAGTAAAACGTTCATCTATACCACCTCTATTTTTTATTTTATTATAGCTGTTATTATCAATCTCAACTGCGGTTTGAGGAGCTCCTGCCAGAACTTCCATCTCTTTCAATTCATCAAGATGTAATGGATTCTTTAGATGAAAATGATGCAGAAATAAGATAACGGTTGTTGGCTTATAAGCAAACTCTTCAATCTCTTTTTTTGTATATACAGTTCTTTTACCTACAAGCTTTATTATTTCGTCGGCATTTTGGATTCTTGTATGGACTGATTCAATAACTCCAAGTGAAGTAACCTTACTTTGGTCTCGAGAACGATAAAACAAAATAATGTCTCCGGTTTTCATCTTCTTTATTTTTGAATGAGTTAGATATGCCTTTTTAATCGTGTTACCTTCAACGATGAAATCACCAGGATACTCAGGAACTGTTGTTTGCCGTCCTAGAAAATCAGTAAAAAGTCTATTATGGTATTCAGGTTGGATAGGGATTACAAACTTATCTACATGTAGACCATCATAAAAGCTGGGATAGAACCTCTTAGCAACATCTATTGGATATTTATATTGAAATCCTTTCGGCGCAACCAATTCTTTAATAAAAATATCTTCTCCTCTTTCATTTACTGCCACCTTATGAAAACCATATTCTGTGATTAATTGCACTAATCGGTCATTGGACTCAGTAAAGTGTGTTAAATAAATCTCTGAGATATTGTTCTTAACAGCAAAATCAATGGATAGCTTTGTAAAAAGTTCTCCAATCTTATGACCCACATGGGTAACTATGAATGTGGATAACTTTAACCTCTCCTTTTTTGGTAACGGAGGTTTTGAATCTATTGACTCATTTTCAGTTTTATAGATAAGTAATGCACCTATGCTATCATCTCTCGATAATACACCCAACATTTTCTGCCTTCTCTTGATATTCTCTTAAACCACTCGTCGAATCCAGGATAATCTTTTTTCAATTGCTCAAATATTGGATCGTTTATGTCTAAATTATAAACAAAGTCCTCTCTCAATGCTGGAGGGGATGTTATTTTAGGTGTCCGCGCACTTTTTTCAAATATCTCACGAGCATCATCAATGAGAAAAATACGATTATCAATGTCCAAATTTTTCGCTCTTTTATGGATTCCTTTATCTTCTGTAATTAAAAAATCTACAGCATCCTTGTAAATAGCATATAATAGGGTGTTATCTTCTATATTTTTTCCCCTTTCCTTCCAATTTACATTCTCTTTAAACTCAGTGTCCTTTCGGGGATCTGGGGGAGATTCCAATAGGGCGTAAGACTGAACTTTTGAAATTATTATTTTTTTTATTTCTTCATCTTTATCCCGTTCCAATTCATCGATAGATAATGGATGTATGAGAATTTCGGTTCTTAATCTACTTAAAGTCCTTAAGAGTGATTGGAGGTTGTTAGATATTACCTTATCATCCTCCCTATAGATGAAAATATTAGTATCTAATAATACACGCATATTGTCATACTCCTTTTAGATAGTTTGTTTTTGATCATTAAAGTCCCATTCCTAACTGATTGAATATTTCTTTCAACTTCCCATCCGCTTCCCTTCTCTCCTCCTCCACTTCCTGGAGTTGTACAACAGCGTCCTCTAGGGGCAAGGTGTCATCTTTCCCCTCTTGAGCAACATAACGAGAAGGGCTCAAGTTGTAATCGTTCTTAGCAGCCTCTTCTTTTGTGATGATTTTGCTAATACCATTCTCCTCTTTCCAATTGAGATAGATGTCAGATATCTGTTCTATGCTCTCGTCTGGCAGGTAATTCTTCGGCCTACCCTTCTTGAAAAGTTTAGATGCATTGATAAGTAATATTTGTCCTCTTTTTTCAATTGATTTTGATTTATTAATGACCAAAATTATTCCCGGTGCAGTTGTATTATAAAATAAATTCTCAGGAAGTAATAGTACTGCTTCTACAAAATCTCTCTCAACAAACTGTTTTCTTATATCCCTTTCCCTGTTCCTGCCTACATTTCCGCTACCTCTTGCTACCAAACCAGTATCTAATACCACAGCAATTTTACCGTTGCTATTCAAAGAAGCAAACATATGCTGAATCCAGCCCCAATCTGCACTACTTGAGGGCGGATAACC
>JAGXOR010000049.1 GCA_023659785.1 Methanomicrobia archaeon LH_S13 | reverse complement strand
TTATCCAGCGTATCCAGTGAGATGGAGATGGGTGATTCGATTCTAAAAAATCGCTTACCGTATCTGCAGTCATTTTTGACCGGGGTTTTTGGGATTGAAACAATTGATGTTAAATATCATCTCTGTCTCGCCGCCGAAGTTCTTCGCATGAACCAAAAACAGATACCTGAAAAGACCGTGAATTGCGAACGGAATCGTGAGCATCATGTAACTATTATCTGCAAGAGAGGTATACAGCGAATACGACATAATCAACGCACCCGAGGTAAAGCCAATCATTTGGTCGAACATCTCAGTCGAATATTCTTCAAGAATTTTGCGATGCCCCTTTGCTTCTTTGCCCAACAAAACCAATTCATGCCTTCTCTTTCCAAGTGCCAGAAATAAAGCGAGCAGAAATAAAGTTATGATAAGCCAATTCATCCCCTCCCTTTCAGAAGGGGATAGGAAAAGCCCCAAAAGCAGGACAACACCCAGCAACGTTGGAAGAGCAGCCCTAAACTTTTGAATGCTCGGTAAATAAAAAGACATGACAATGCTTTTGGGTTTTTCATCACTTATACCCTTTTGTTTTGGATTAATTATATTCTTTACCTCTTTTTTCCTCCTCAGTAACCCAGAAGACTTTCTCCCGGTATTTAACCCTCTTTATTTCTCCGCTTTCCTCCAGCCTCGTTAAGCTGTCGTGAACACCTCCTTCCTCTACCTCAATTTTTTTCAGCATTTCTACAACCTGCTCCTCGCGCATTGGATGCCGTCTTATTATTGCTAATATCGCGTCTTCAGGGTTTGTGAATCCCTTGATAGAAAATTCTCCCGTCTCCTCTGCGGTAATATCCACTACATTAACATCACCGAGAATCGCATGTGCTAATGCGATGCTCTCTTTATCAGGAGGCACAGCCCACGGTTCCGCAGGTGGTCTTATCGGGACATTTATATACGTTCGGTTGGGCTTTAAGGGGCTAAGCCTGCTTTTTATCGCTTCTAATTCCTCTTCTGAGTCATTGAGCCCCTTTACCAGCATGACTTCTACCCACATCTCTCCATCATATTCTTGCCTGAACTTTTCCATACCTTCGACAACCACTTCAAAATCAATACCTCGATGTGGTCTGTTTATCCGTCTGAATGTTTCGGCAGTGCCTGCGTCAAGCGATGGCATAACAACTTCTGCTTCCGAAAGGTCGTTTCTTACGTCTTCTCGGTAAAGAAGCGAACCGTTTGTATCAACAGCTATGGGTATATCTGCTATTTCTTTTGTCTTCCTGATTAACCAGCCAAGGCTTTTACATAACGTTGGTTCGCCTTCGCCTACGAAGGTGACAAAATCTATTTCACTACGGCTGCTTTCTGCTTCTGGCTCTATTGCCCTTTTGATTTCGTTCAACAACTCTTCCGGAGGGAAGAAGTCTTTACGCTGATTGGGCATGTGCGTTGTCCTGCCAAGCTGGCAGTACACACAGGAGTAGTCACAGGTTTTGAATGGAATTGAGCCAACGCCTAAAGAGCGTCCAAGACGCCGTGATGGAACGGGTCCATAGACTATTTTCATTTTATACATCTCTAATTTATTATATGTCTCATCATAGTGAACTTTATACTCCCTAATTTTCTTTTGAGGAACTGAAACGTGATAGGAATTATGTGTTAACACAGTGTTTATGGCGAGTTCTAGCTAAGATAGTAAGTTCGGTTCCGCAAATTAGAGAGATACCGGTGGCTTTGCTTGCAGGACTATTTTTCATAATGGCGTGGCGAGGATGGAGCTTATTCCCTTATCCTCCTCCCCGTGAAATGCAAGAACACATCCTCCAGGCTCGGCTTCCTCAAATTCACTGATTTTATCTCTATGCCCTCTCTCATTGCAACTTCCATAATCGATGGAATTCTCAGGTCACCTCTTTCCATCTTCAACGTTACAAAATCATCTTGTTTTCTGAAGTCGGTAATAAAATCAAGCTTTTTAAAAATGCCCGTATTGTAACTCCCCGTATTCATTTCCAAACTCACTACATCCGAGCCTATCAAATCCTTCAGGTTCTTCGGTGTATCAAGAGCAATTATTTCCCCCCTATCCATAATCCCCACATGGTCACAAAGATAATCCGCCTCTTCCATGTGATGCGTGGTCAACACAATCGTTACTCCTTCGCTATCGTTTAACTCACGTATGTAATCCCATATTCTTCTCCTCGTATGCGTATCCAATCCCAAAGTGGGTTCGTCTAAGAAAAGGACTTTTGGATTGTGAATAAAACCCCTTGCAAGCTCCAAACGGCGTTTCATCCCTCCTGAATATTTATCTACCACAACATCCACTTTATCTTTCAGCTCAACGAGCTTTAAAACCTCTTCTATCCTCTCTTCTCTTTCTTCTCTCCCTATTCCGTATATCCTGGCATGGAAATCCAGATTCTCTCTTCCCGTTAATCTCCAGTCAAGAGAAGGTTCTTGAAAAACAATCCCTATGCTCTTCCTCACGCTGTCCTTATCCTTATCGACATCAAAACCAGCTACCTTTGCCGTCCCTGAAGTGGGCTTCAGCAGAGTAGTCAATATTTTTATCGTAGTTGTCTTACCCGCCCCATTAGGACCGAGCAAAGTGAATATCTCGCCGCTTTCTACGTTAAAAGAAATGTGGTCCACGGCAGCGAAGCCATTGCCTCGATACCTCCTCATTAGGTCCTTTATTTCTATTGCCGCCATCCTATTTTTATTTTATATTCCTAAAACAAAAAGAGAAGAACGAAGAAAGAGCGAAAATGGCAGACATGAACTTCAAGGAAATAGAAGAGAAATGGCAGCGTAGATGGGAAGAAAGCAATATTTTTGATGCGGAAATTGAAAAAGAGAAAAAGTTCTTTTTGACCGTCCCGTATCCTTACACCTCGGGACCGCTGCACATCGGTCATGGAAGAACAAATACGATAGGAGATATAATTGCGAGGTTCAAGAGATTGCAGGGTTATAACGTGCTATTTCCGATGGCTTTTCATGTTACAGGAACGCCGATTTTAGCGATTGCCGACAGCATTGCAAAAGGTGAGGACGCAGTAGTAGAACGATATAAAGGTTATGTCTCGATTTATGAAGATGCGGCAAAGGTTGAAGAAATAGTCAGTAGTTTCAGTAATGCAGAAAACATTGCGGATTTCTTCGCTGCTCGAATCTCTGAGGACTTTAAGCGCATGGGATACTCCATAGACTGGAGAAGGAAGTTCAATACAACCGAGCCAATGTACAACAAATTTATCGAATGGCAGTTTAAAAAACTTTACGATAAGGGAGTGATAAAGAAAGGAAAATACCCCATTACTTATTCCTGTATAGATGGTTCGCCAGTTGGAGAGGATGACATCGAAGAGGGGGATATAAATAAAGTATCAATTATTGAACATACGACTATAAAGTTCAAACTTTCTGATGACACTTACTTAATCGCAGCAACTCTGCGTCCAGAAACCATTTTTGGCGTAATAAACCTCTGGATAAAACCAAGCGCAAGATACGTTAAGGTTAAGGTTGGGAAAGAAGTCTGGATTGTATCCGAGGAAGCTGCGGAGAAGTTGGGTTACCAGCGCGAAAAAGTAGATGTTTTAGAGCAAATTGAAGGCAGCTATTTTGTAGGAAAGAAAGTTGAGGAACCAGTTGATGGAAGAGAGATTGCTGTTTTACCTGCAAACTTCGTTGACCCTGATGTAGGTACTGGCGTGGTCTATTCAGTTCCGGCGCATGCTCCTTATGATTACATTGCATTAGAAGATTTGAGGCGAACGGAAGGGCTTGAAATAGAGCCAATAAAGATAATAGGCATTGAAGGGTATGAATTGCCAGCGAAAGAGATATGTGAAAGAATGGGAATAGAGAGCCAGGAGGATGAGCGATTGGAGGAAGCCACGCAGATAATCTATAAGGATGAATTCTATAGAGGTGTATTGAATGAAAAGTGCGGGATTTTTGCGGGTGTCGAAATCGCAGCGATAAAGGATGAAGTGAAGGATTGGTTAAAGAGCGAAAATATAGCCGATGTATTTTATGAGACTTCGAGGCCCGCGGTAACGAGAGGCGGAGGAAAGGTACTGGTTGCGGTCTTGCAAGACCAGTGGTTTATAGATTACACGCCGAGCTGGTGGAAGGATTTGGGGCATAAACTCGTTGATGGAATGACGTTCTATCCTGAGAAATATAAACCGTACATGCAAAACATTATTGATTGGCTGGCTTTGAGACCATGTGCGCGAAAAAGGGGTTTGGGCACGAAGTTTCCGTTTGAAAAAGGATGGATAATCGAATCACTTAGCGATTCTACAATTTACATGGCGCTGTACACCGTAGCTCATCGGCTAAGGCAACTGCCGGTTGAGGCATTAGAAGAGAAGTTTTTTGATTACGTGTTTCTAGGAATAGGCAATGCAGAGGAATTGGCAAAGGAGCTGAATAAGCCCTTACAGGGCTTGCAGGGTCGTGGGGCAGAGCCCCATAATGAAATGGAAATATTGACCGAGATAAAGGAGGAGTTTGAATACTGGTATCCGAATGACCTGCGACACACTGCACCACCGCACCTCTCTAACCACCTGGTTTTCTTCTTAATGCACCATGCAGCGATATTTCCAGAAAGCCGGTGGCCGAGGGCTATAACCTTAAATGAGTTGATGATTAGAGAAGGGCATAAGATATCAAAAAGCAAAGGAAATGTAATTCCATTAGCAAAAGTGTCAGAACTTTATGGTGTGGATTTGTTCAGGCTTTATTGTGCGATTAATGCGGATTTCGCAAGCGTGGTCAACTGGAGGGAGCAGGATGTGGATGCAGTGAAGAAACGATTTAATGTGCTGATAGGACTATTCGAAGATAGTATAGGCGCGGAGGAACTAAAAAAGGAAGAGCTCACACATACAGATAGATGGCTGCTGTCGAGGTTTTACAGAAGGTTAAAGGAATCTATTGAGCGGTTTGAAGCGTTTAGAATAAGAGATGTGGGGCTGAATATGATATTCAATTTAATGAAAGATGTCAGGTATTATGAGCACAGAGAGAGCTTAGAAAGGCGGAGGAGAATCGTCAAGAACGTGATGGGGGATTGGCTGATAATTCTATCGCCAATTGTTCCTCATATATGCGAGGAAATGTGGCATAAGCTGCGTGGTCATGAGGATAGTTTCATTTCTCGGCAAACGCTGCCAGAGATAAAAGAGGAATTTATTGATAAGCGTGTAGAAAGAGAGGAGGAATATTTGTTTTCGTTAATTGAAGATTTGAATGAGATACTGAAAATAGCCAGAATTGAGCCAACCAAAATTTATATTTATACCGCAGATGCAGATGCGGATACAGATACCGATAACTGGAAGTGGGAAGTGTTCAGAGCCATAAAGGACTTGCCAGAGAGGGATAAGATTAAAGAGGCGATGAAACTCCGAAAGGATAAGAGCACGGTGGATTTCGTGAAGCGTGTGATAAAAAGCAATCTGGATTATTTCGAGCTGAACGAGAGGGAGATTCTGGAACGTGAGAAAGCGTATTTAACGAAAGAGTTTGGCTGTGGAATAGAAATAAACGAGGAATACGACCCAAAGGGAAAGAAGAAGTTTGCTATTCCGCTAAAGCCTGCAATTTACATAGAGGGGTGAAACAGTAGATTAAGATGGATAGGAATATATTCAAAGCATTGAGCAGTAAAACGAGGGTGGACATGCTAAAGCTTTTGATGGAGGGTGAGTACCATATAACAGGTTTAGCAAAAGCATTGGATATTTCGGTGCCTGTTGCAGCAAGGCACGCTAAAATATTACAGGATGCGGAGCTGGCTACGAGAAAAGATTTTGGTAAGACGCACGTGTTAAAACTGGATAGAGAAATGCTGTATAAGATGATGGAGGCTTTTAGCGAGATTTATGAGATAGAAGTTCGGAAAGGAGCGAGCATATTGGATGCATTAAAGGAGATTGCAGGTGTGGAGATAAAGAGAATAGGAGATAAAGAGGTTATTGTATCAGTAGACAATGAAGAGGGGTTTTATATCTATGAAGTGAATGGGAAATCACCGACTGTACCTATTAACGAATATAAGATGGAGAAGGAAGGGGAAATAGAAATAAAGCGGTTAGTTCCGGTTCTTAAGAAAAAAGTAAATGTAAAAGTAAAAGTCAGTGCAAGCGCAAAAAGTGATGAGGAATAGAAAAATATTAAAAATGTCTAAGGATGGAGAAGTACAATGTCAAAAAGCATAACGCAAAAAATTTTAGAGGAACACATAGTAAAAGGCGAATTTGAACCCGGTAAAGAGATTGCAATCGAAATAGACCAGACTTTGACTCACGATGCAACGGGAACCATGGCTTATTTACAATTTGAGGCAATGGGCATCGAGCGGGTAAAAACTGAGCTATCGGTGAGTTACATAGATCATAACACCATTCAGGCAGGATTTGAGAATGCTGATGACCATCGGTACCTCCGGTCTATCGCAGCGAAATATGGTATTCTGTTGTCGAGAGTGGGAAACGGAATCTGTCATCAAGTCCATCTTGAACGGTTTGGAAAACCAGGAAAGACATTGTTGGGTTCCGATAGCCACACGCCTACCTGCGGAGGGATAGGAATGATTGCAATTGGAGCAGGGGGGCTGGACGTTGCAGTGGCAATGGGTGGCGGTCCCTTCTATCTCGTAAGCCCAAAAGTAATAAAACTGAATTTGAATGGAGAACTCCGTCCATGGGTAACGGCAAAGGATGTGGCACTAAAAGTTCTGGAGACGTTCACGACAAAAGGAAATGTTGGCTGTGTATTTGAATACGGAGGCGAAGGAGTAAAAACACTCTCGGTTCCTGAAAGGGCAACGATTACAAATATGGGTGCGGAATGTGGCGTCACTACTTCTGTGTTTCCCAGTGATAAAATAACAAGAAAATTCATGCACTCTCAAGCTCGAGCACAGGATTGGGTTGAACTCAAGGCAGATGAAGATGCAGAATATGCGAAAGTGGTTGACATTGACCTGAGCGAGATTGTTCCACTTGTTGCATGCCCCCATAGTCCGGACAACGTCAAGACGGTAAAGGAATTAGAAGGCATGGCGGTGAATCAGGTATGTATTGGAAGCTGCACTAATTCTTCCTACAAAGACCTGAGGACTGTTGCAAGGATATTGAAAGAGAAAAAGGTTCATCCAGATGTAGATTTTGTAATTGCTCCGGGGTCGAAGCAGGTGCTTGAGAATATTTGCAGGTCTGGTGCATTAGCAGACCTCATATCCGCGGGTGCGAGGCTTGCCGAGTGCACATGTGGATTCTGTATTGGGAATAGTTATGCACCTACGACGGATGCAGTATCATTACGAACGAGCAACAGGAATTTCCCTGGGCGTTCCGGGACGAACAGCGCAAAAGTATATTTAGTCAGCCCTGAAACAGCCGCTGCGGCGGCTATCACGGGAAAAATGACCGATTCACGAGAACTCGGAATGGAATATCCACAGGTAGAGATGCCTGAGAGATTTTATATAGATGACAGCATGATTCTCCAACCTTCTGATACACCTGACAGGGTCAAGATAAAGATATACCGGGGACCAAATATTGGAGAGCCCCCGCGGAATTCACCACTGCCGGAAGATATTTCAGGGTTTGTAACTATCAAAGTAGGGGACAAAATCACCACGGACCATATTATCCCGGCAGGCAGCAAGATGAAATACCGGTCTAATATAGCCAAGTATGCGGAGTTTGTATTTGAAATGGTAGATAGGGATTTCTATAAACGGGTTGTTCAATACCGCGATAAAGGGAAGCACAACATCGTCGTAGCGGGTGAGAGTTATGGTCAGGGGTCTTCAAGGGAACATGCGGCATTATGTCCAGCATTTTTAGGTGTGAAAGCAGTGATTGCAAAGTCGTTTGAGCGGATACACGCATCAAATCTCGTTAATTTCGGGATTGTCCCGCTCACCTTTGAATTAGAATCCGATTATGATACTATTGATGCAGGTGACGAACTTGTGATTCCAAACATAAGGCGACTGTTATCAAAGAATGAGGGTTTGACGGTGATAAACAGGACGAAAGGGAATGAATTCGAGGTCAGTTATGAGCTATCGGAACGGCTGCGTGATATAGTGCTTGCGGGTGGTTTGTTGCCGTGTGCTCTGCGGTGAAATCTACTTTCTCCAACGCATTCAGTTTTTCTTCAAATACCCTGGTTTTAAAGAGAATTTTAGGCAAAACAACACCAACGCCGCCCACACACACCGCAGACTCCTTCTCCAACCGTACGGAACAATCACTTCATTTTGGAATGGAGATTGAAATTGAAATGACCATTTCCTCAGATTGGGACAGTGGCGTGGCTACTGTGCATATCAAATCAAAATTCTAACAGTGCGGAAGGTTTATCTGAGTAGCCAAGAAGACTCCTCCGTAAGGTGGGAGATGAATTGGCTCTTGTATTAACAAAAAACCGAAAAGCT
>JAGXOR010000048.1 GCA_023659785.1 Methanomicrobia archaeon LH_S13 | reverse complement strand
CCGGCTTTTAAAAGGAGCCGAAGCACATGTAGCCAATATCGTGAAGAAGAACGAGAAAAAGCAGTCCCAAAAGCTTTTGCGAAAGCAAAGGCGGACGGGATAGAGGGTGTGGGGTTACATCCAGTGCGATGCCCTCATTGATAGCATCACACGAAGAGGTTTGAAACAAAATGATTGAATCTCATAACCTGGTAAGCGTGGATTTCATAAATTGACGATTCCCCCTCAGGGAGTTCCTCTATTAGATAGTCCGGCAATCGAATTGTAATTGTTCTCATAATTTTCGATTTATCTTAGGTAAAATTATCTTTTGAAAGAAAAGGGTTTAAAAATATCTTCCCACTTCCTTTCACCGAGAACAACCTCAAACTCCTTAACAGAAAGAACAGGCTTCTCGAAATGAACAAAATCCTCCGCCACCCTTGGACATGCAGTATTCACAAAAGCATCAACTTTGAACCCAAGCAATTTATCTTCCTCTATATCATCCATAACAATTAAATACGCACCTATCCCCTTTTCTACTGCTTTTTTCTTCAAATCAATCGCTTCGCTGAGATCAAACTGACCACTTTTCATACCTACGATTATCCCCACTGACTTGGCATCCAAAGAGCGGGCTATCGTCATATATCTCTTTTTTCTTAGTTCTTCAGCTTCGTATATACTTATCTGCATGGTGAAAGGGTCAGCCGCAATTACTCTTTTCCCTGTATATAATGCGAGCCCCACAGGGTGAAAACTTCCACTACCTATACACAGGATCTCTTTGCAGGGAACCACAGCGGAAGAGAAATCGCAGCCCAATATCTGCCCGTCGTACTTCAAGCGAGATTTACCTATTACCGCTTTCTTACCTGAGTGAATAATCACTGCTTTAGCTTCTTTTAATGCATGAGCATGCTGCACAGTCGCTACTAATCCAACGGTATCCCCCTTTATTTCGGCTACGGCTTTCTCCACTACTAGCTTTACGTTGACACTGCTCCTGAGTTCTATGAAAACAACCTTTTTTACCTTTCTTAGTAAAGGTTCTTTCTTTAGAAAGAAAGTTTGTGTATGCCCGAAATGAAAAAGTACATCCACAATTCTCTCCAATTTCTCGTCTATATCGCATGCGCCATAACATGAATTCCCGGATATTATCACTTCTGCTCCTGTATCTTTTGAAATCTCAGCAGCGATGTCAGTTACCTCTGTTTTAAGACCCTCCGGGAGCTGCAGCCCAACTCTCTTCGCTCCTCTTTCTTTTATCAACTTCTTTATCTGCTCTAATTCAAAGTCGTATGTGTCTCTCTCCATAGCAATTACGATGAGTTTATATAGTCTTGAAATCATCAATTGTTTCAATCCCAAAAACCCCAGTCAAAATTCATTTCCGGTTTTAACTTAAGAATTTAAGAGTAGAGTGACATAACTTACAGAAGATAAAAAAGCGGAAATCTTTTTTGTTCGCTGGATAAATGGATGCAACAATTGATGTTTTGTACTTTGAAATTAGGATTTGGGATTTTTCAGCACGGGATGACTATAATTACCTACCCATACTCATAGAACCCCTTCCCCGCCTTTCTCCCGGTCCAGCCCGCCCGCGCCATTTGCACCATAAGAAACGCTGGTTTGAATCGCTCTTTCCCTGTCTCATTGTACATCGTGTTGAGAACCGCAGCTACAACGTCTATCCCTATCAAATCTAAAAGCTGGAACGGACCAATAGGCCAGTTAAAACACAATTTCGCTATTTTGTCTATGTCCTCAACTGATGCTGTACCCTCCTCCTGCATCCTCACTGCTTCGTTCATCACAAGACAAATCATTCGACTCACCACGAACCCTGGAGAATCCTTGATTTCAATTGGCTCCTTTCCCAACGACTTTACGAACTCTTTCGTTTTATTTACCGTGTCTTCAGAGGTTAATAATGATTTTATTGTCTCCATTCCCTTCACGGCTGGTGGTGGGTTCATAAAATGAGTGCCAATTACTTTATCCGGTCTTTTTGTTACTGTAGCTAAAGCAGTAATAGGGAACGTTGAGGTATTACTGCCCAGAATAGCATGCTCGGGGCATATCCTGTCCAATTCTCTGAATATCTTCTGCTTCAGCTCTAAATCCTCATATACCGCTTCAATCACAAAATCCGCTCCTTCTGCCCCCTCTTCTAAACTCGTTGTTGCATTTGCCGCTATCGCATTTACAATCCTGTCCTCTTCCTCTTGTTCCATCTGCCCTTTCTTTGCGAGTCGCGTAAGGTCGTTTTTTATTTTTCCCAGTCCCTTTTCCAGTGATTCTTCTCTCCTGCCGACAACTGATGTAGCGTAACCTGCCTGAGCGCATATCTGCACTATCCCAGTTCCCATTACTCCCATTCCCACCACACAAACTTTCTTCCCGTTCATGGCTTTTCTTTTGTCCTTTTCATTCTACAACTCCAAATACCGGGCACGTGTGAGCCCCACCAGAGTACTTATCGCCTTCATAAGTGTATGAACCTTTCATTTTCACCTGCTTACCGATTAGTTCTTGCATTGCATTTTCCGTATTGTAATCAAGCCGCCCTACAACACAAGGACCTTCTTTTGTCTTCACCAAACAGGGGATATAAGGTGCATCCTCTTCAAATCCCTCTGATGGCACACGGATTACCGTAAACGTTGTCAACTCGCCTTCTCCACTCAATTCTATCCTCTTAAGGACCCTCCTACCACACCACTGGCAAACAGGCATTGGATGACAGGTTATCCCACCGCAAGATGCACATCTCAGTCCTAACAATCTCCCGTTTCTCAAACCTTCCTCATATTCTGCATACGTTAAAACCGTGTATCCCTTTTCCATTTCTTCCTGCTCTTTTCCTACCATCTTTTTTTGTAATTCCTCGCCCCATCCCTCAGCTATATTCGCTGGTACCGATACAGATGCCCTTCGCAGTTGATTTGTCAAACCATAAAGTTCTTCTTTTGGAAAAGTTTGTGTAACTTTATAAATTAGTGGCTATTCCCTATTTTGTCCTCCCAACTATAATATGGCATAATGTCCCGAAGTCGCCTCCAAGCGTATCCGTCATTCCGTATTCCGGAACAGGATTGATTTGGTTGTCTTTAGGTGCTTCTCCTCTCATCTGCTTAACGAGCCAGTAAACCTGAGATGCCCCTGTTGCTCCTATCGGATGTCCCTTTCCTATTAATCCACCAGACATATTCACAGGTATTTTCCCTCCCAAATCCGTTTGTCCATCCGCAGTTGCATCGGCTGCTTCTCCCCAACCAAAGAAACCCATACTTTCAAGTGCTATCAATTCCGCAATCGTAAAACAATCGTGGAGTTCAAGCACATCTATATCCGAAGGGCTGAGCCCTGCGTGTTTAAACGCCATTCTTGCAGAGTTTATTCTTGAAACTGGCTTCGTTAAGTCCTCCATCTTTGATAACGGACCTCCTGAGCCCTGTCCTGTCCCCAATATATAAACCGGGTCATCCGTATACTTTTTCGCTTCCTCCGCAGCGCAGAGCACAACAGCCGCTGCACCATCAGAAAACGGACAGCAATCCAGCAGCGTCAGCGGGTCTGCTACATATCTCGAATTTATTACATCTTCTACCTTCAGGTCGCCTAACTTCTTATAGAACTGTGCCAACGGATTCAAAGCTCCATGCTTATGATTCTTTACCGAAACGTGCGCCATTTTCTCTCGCAGTTTATCTATTGGTATGTCATAATTTTTGGAATACCGCCTTGCTGCCATTGCAAATACCCCAGGGAACGTGAGCCCCACAGGTCCCTCTGTTGGCGCGTGGCATGCCATCGCAAATGTCCTCGTTGCAAATAGTGTCCCCATCGACGACGCTTTTTCCACTCCCCCAGCCAGTACCATGTCATATTCCCCTGAGCCGACCCACATTGCTGCTTCGCGTATTGCAATCGAAGCTGAGGCACATGCTCCTTCATATCTCGTCGCAGGTATAGGACACATGTTGAGTTCAGCAGCAGAGAATACCGCAGGCATTACCTGCCCCTCTTCAAAACCCGGAAGTGCGGCACCTTGAAATAAAGCTTCTGTGTCTTTCAATTCCACTCCTGCATCGTCAATTGCTTCCAGTGCCGCCTCTGAGAACAACTCAAGAGACGTCTTCGATGCCCGCCCAAACTTCGTATGCCCAATGCCTATTATTGCTATCCGCCTCATACTCACCCTCCTCTCCAATTCCTCCTTCTTTTCTTTACTAAAAGAATAAAGAAAAATAAAAAATAGGTGTATTTAAACGCATTTACCTTACTTTACTTTACTTTACTTTACGTAAAGCACACCCTTTGCCTTCTTCTCCGTCATTGCGAGGTCACCAATGTATTTCTTGTACTCCACTCCATCTATTGATTCCGTGCCCACCAACCTAAACGAGGGTATTATATCCCGTACTTTACTACCCTTCACCATCATCTCTCCACCTGTCATATCCGCACAGGGCATTACTGCATCGCCTTCTATCACTATTTTCCCGCCACTCATGTTCAATCCCGCGAGAATGTTTGTATTTCCCTTTATCAATATCTCGCCACCAGCCATGTACTGTGCGGCACACTCATCGGCATTTCCCCCCACAATCACTTTTCCGCCAGTCATACCGGTCATCTCGCCTCGATACATTGCACAGAGGTTAGCTCCTGCATCGCCTTCTATTATCAGCTCTCCGCCACGCATTTCACGACCTGCCCAACAATCTGCATTTCCCTTAACTGTAACTCGACCTCCTTGCATCATCGCACCGCAGTGCATGTCCACGTCACCCTGTGCCTCTATCTCTCCTGCTTTCATACCGTCACCTATGTGCTTCACCCTTGACAAATCACCTTCCAGCACTATTTTTACTTCTTCCGCACTCCCTGCTTCTCCTTCCACGCTCACGTCAAACAGGTCGCCTGTATTCTCCTCTTTGTTTCCCCACCAGACCTTCACCGCTTTTATCTCCGCTTCTGTTTTTCCTGCAAGTTTATCCGGCGTCAATGGATCCACCTCAACCGGTATCTTCGCCGCTCCACTCGTAACTTCTTCCTTTATCTTTAATTTTATCGTCTGCATTTTTTCTCCCCTCTATTAGCTCCTCCAAGGTGCTTTTATCTCGTATGGATTAGGCACATAAGCGTCCTGAACCGGGTAATTATTGAAATTTACCGAGTAATAATGCTCGAACCTGTCCTTCAAAGTGACCATCATCTCATCCGTCAGCTTTTCGTCACATTCCGGCGTCACGAAATACGTCTTTCCCGCAGGTGTCGCTACTACTTCGCCGTCCTTTACCACTATTTCTCCGCCTTTTATCGTGTATTTCGTATTCAGGAACGCCTTCTGGATTTTCCCCGCATCGCGTTCCTCAGGTAAAATATCGTAAATTGCAACGTCGCCGTCAGCACCAACGCCGAGATGTCCCTTGCCATGCTCATGCAGTCCCAGAGTCTTCGCAGCCATTCCTCTTGTTATTATCGCTATCTCATTTAAATCATATTCGCGGTCTATTGAAGAATATTCCGCTCGGTCAAATATTACCTTGTGCATATCCTCCGCAGATTCATCCCGTCTGCGCTTGCTCATCAACATCGAGATAATAATCGGATACCCGATGAAAGGTCCCGCATTTGGATGGTCAGTTGTGAGTGCCAGCTTCCACGGGTCTTTAACCAGCAGTGCCAACTCCTGTCCTATTGCCCATTGGATGGTATTTACCGGCGATTTACCGGAATACAAAAACGGTGTTATTCCTGAACCTGTTTCAAGTTCAACATCGTGATTCGTCCATTTTCGACCTGTTATCTGATACAAACTGTATTCCATCGGTCCATCTGCGGTCATTGTCGTGGTGTCACCCAGTATTATCGAGCCAAGATCAATACTAACATTCTCGTTTTTGTTTATATAATCCGCAATCACATCCGCCTTCGACTCGAAATCGCCCCATCTTGTGCCACCGTAAGCGTGAAACTGCGTGTGTGTCGCGTGCATAGCCGGACGGTCTCTATACGGTTTTATTCCTTTTACAAGGTCATAAGTTGATGTTGTTACTCCATAGTTTCCCGGATGTCCCAGCATGTTCCCATGCACGTGGATGCTGTGCGGCATCTCGAACTTCTCATTCGCCACTGCTAAATTCTTTACTATCTCCGCCGGTGTAACATCGAAATAAGGCACTGCATCATTTAAATCACAGTTCTTTGCCCATGCCCACGCCTCTGTTCCCCCAGGGTTCACTACTTTCACGCCGTATCCCTTTGTTGCCTTTATCATCCATGCGATATAAGCCGCAAGCAGGTCTGTGTCGCCGCTCTTCACGTAATCCATCGTCATCCAGTTGTTATCAATAAGTGGCAGTGCAGCGTTATCCAATATCGGAATGTCCACCATCTCCTCATGCGTGTGTCTCGCTGCAAGAGGAGGCATTGCCGCTTCCATCACGAATGTATAGCCCATCCTCGCATACCGGTAGCCCGTGGCAAACGTATTCGGCACCGAATAGCCTGATTCCGGTCTGCAAACTTTTGTCCTCGCCTTCACCCCTTTTCTTCCGTCTTCCGGTCGGAACAACCTCCCTGCATTTACTTTAGCACCGGCAATGTGCGAATGGATGTCCACACCACCGGGCATCACAACTCTTCCCTCAGCATCAATTATCTTCGGATTCTTTACCTCTTCCACTACTTTGCCGTCACGAATGCAAATGTCTTTCTTCTCGCCCTTCACGCCGTTTATAGGGTCGTAAACCACTCCGTTTCGTATTAATAATTCACCTTCTTCCATTTTATTCGCCCTCCTTTTCCCTTATCGCTCTCACCTCATCCAGTATCCTCTTCATTATCTCCTCATCTGCCATGTATTCAGTATCTACTAACTTTCGCAGTCGTATAGGGATATTGTCCATCCGATAGACGTTCCCTTCCGCCTCTATTCCGCTTATCGCAGCCGGAATGACAACGTCTGCAAATTCGGTCGTCGGGTTAGGAAATGGGTCTATTTGAATAACAGGAATCTTAGAGAGGTGTCTTATTGACTCAGCCGGGAAATGCGCTCCTGGGTCAGTAGCAATAAATAACGCAGCATCACACTCGCGCCTCACTAAAAGGTCCGTAGATGACGTCTCTCCCGGGTTATACCACGCATAGCCTCTGGATAAGTCAACGGCAAATGGATACCCCGTTTCCCACGTGCATACTTGATTGAATCCATTTACATTGTAATGACCCCTCATGGGCATTATACTAAACTTGGTGTGTGTATGGGCTGCTCTCGTCGTCTGTATCGCATTTACGATGTTGTTGTGTCTTCCTCTCGTGTGCGTCACGCCCAGACCAAAGAAAATTATCCCGAATTTTGCTTCTTTCATTATCCTCACGGTCTCTAACAGGTTTTTCTTCGAAATGCCACCTACTTCTTCCGGCACCACATCTTCATAGCCGTATAAAAGAGCCCGTAACGCAGAGAACACCAAATAATCTTTTCCTTGCTCTATCTGCAAGAATACGTCCGCCAGCTTCGCCGTCGTCGTCTTCCTTACATCCACCACGACAAGTTTCTTCTTCTTTTTGCCTTCTTCCGTCCAGTACCCCTTTGAAATATACGAATACCGCTTCATGTGGTTAGCATGTGCAGCAGCGGGATTTGCACCCCAGTATATAATGAGGTCTGCACGGTTTTTCACCTCTCCCAGCGTGCAACTTGGAAGTCCAACGTCCTGAATCGCCAGCACCGAGGGTCCATGACAGACCGAAGCGGTATTATCTATGATACCACCTATCTCCTCTGCAAGCTCCACTCCTACTTTATCCACCTCACAGACCGTAGAACTCCAACCATACAAAAGCGGCTTTCTCGCAGCCGCCAGTATCTCCGCCGCCTTCTTTATCGCATCGTCATAAGAACACTCCTTCAAGCTGCTGTTCTCTCTTATCGCAGGGCTTTCTATCCTTCCGTGCCCCATTAACTTGCTCTTCCCCACTGCACATGCTCCCTTCTTCACCTTCGTCACTTTGTTATCCTCAACTTCTACCACGATATCATCGCATACACACCCACACAAGGAGCATACAACGTCCGTAACTTCTACCATTCTTTCCTTTTTTTCCTCCTATCCCATATACGTCTTCATCAACTCTTTTACCCGCAAAACTTCCTCTTCTGTGGGCTCTATCTCTGCATCTATGCCCTTATAAGAGGGCATACCCGCTCCATGCGTATCGCCGCTGACAACAGCATTTGCCCAGGGTCCCATAGGGATAAAAATAACTCCCTCAGGGGTCCCCGCTTTTTCCTTCGCTTTCACCACCACTTCCCCATAATTCGTTTTCACCTTCACCCGCTCATTCGCAGCCACACCCAGTTTTTCCATATCGCTGCTGTTTAACTCACAGGTCGCCACTTCATTAAAGTACGCTTCCGAAAGTTTTCTGTCTAAATTCTGGCCCTGCACAATTGTCCTTCCACTTATCAAGTTTACTTTTGTCCCCATTTTTATCTACTTTTAACTCATACAAGTGAACTACTCCTAGCTATCGCAAGGAGCTTCCGAACTCACTAAAAAAGGTTC
>JAGXOR010000047.1 GCA_023659785.1 Methanomicrobia archaeon LH_S13 | reverse complement strand
TGTACCTTTAGTAATACTTTTATAAAATCAATGTTAATCTGACAAAGTCAAGTTAATTTCTTGTATCGCTTCTTTAATTCGCTTTAAAAACTTCTCTGCATCTTCTATTACGGATTCTGCCTCTTCCTTAGAAGGTGCATAATAAATATCATAATCTGCTTTTTCACGCTTTGTTTCCGCTTTTGCCAAACTTGTCGCATACAATTCCTCAATAAGACCTTCATTGACAAACTGCAAGCCGAACTGAGAGACCACACCCGCGTGTGTCCTTGGAAAAATGTCTCTCAATGCAAGCAAAGCTTTAGAGGCATGAAACATCGCATAATACGCCTCGCTTATTGCATCAGCGAACATATCGCTTTCAAACAAGAGATTGGCTGATTTTAGCTTTTCTCCCACTCTCTCCAAATGCTTCTCCCATTCCTTCATATAATATTATCCCTTCCCTCAAGATATTCCTTGCAAATGAATAACCTTCACGAACTAAAAAATCAAAATGCTCCCTATTCATATTCTTTGCAGAAATGAGTTTTCCATGTTCTAATAGTATCGGAAATGATATGTTTACCAATTCGTCCAAGCTCACGTCACCCACCACCAAAATATCCACATCGGAATCTTCTTTACTTTCTCCCCTAGCTACGGATCCGAAGAGGATAATGCTCTCTATATTTTTCTCATATCTTTCTAACGCCCTTCTGACAAATTCCGCAATTGGTTCTCGGTATCGCTCTTGAATATTCATCTTCATGTCATTTATTATTGGTAGCTATGCTTTAAATACTTCACAATGAAATCGTGCTTTAACAAGAATTCCTCCAGCGCTTCACGGACATCTGGCTTACACACATAGCGTTCTTCGCTTTTTTCAGTTTCACCAGTCTCATACTTTTTTATATTCCTATTTTCAAAATTTTTCATCAATTGTGTGGATTACTCTACCACCAGCCCTATTATGCCAAATATAACCGTCAGCCCATACATTATATATGTTACCTGCTGTTGTTGCCTGCTGTTCGGTCATTCTCATGTAGTATGGCAGGACCCATTTAAACGTCAGCGGATTGGGAACATCCAGCGTTCCGTCTTCTCTGATTCTTCCGGACTTGTTGTCCTGCACCTTCTTGACCCTCCAATATACATACATTAGAAAAATCGCGATATGCGGAATCAAGATAATCACGCCATATACTTCCATGTCGTTCAGCATTATGATGTATCTGCCGATGGCGGCGCCAACAGCAAGCGATCCGACATTGCCTTCAAATAATCTCGATGGATATTTGTTGTACCACAAAAATGCGACTAATGCACCGTAGATAGGCGCAATATAGACTATTTCATCGTATGAGTGTGTCATCAGCGCCTTTACTGTCAGAAAAAATATGAGTAATGTAGATAATCCGCTTTGGAGCCCGTTGTAGCTGTTCACCAGGTTTACAACACAACTACCATCAAATACAGCGGCACGATGATATAAGAATAAAATGGACCGAGCTCTATCTGCGTTAACACTACCCAAAGAGAAGTATCAGTGTTAGCTCTTTTATAACCACTCGATTACACAGATTTTCACGAGAGAACAATAATTATGAATCCAGTTTCAATACACTATTGGCTAATCTATCCAATATTGACCCTACTTTCTTGTGAAATCTTGTGGTTTTTTTCATAATTATACAGATAAGGCTCACCAATAATATCAAAGTCCCCGAAATTGTATTTATCCCATACGTCTTTGCTTGTCTATCTGTTAAGCGGATTTCCATGCATGCAGATGGTCTTAACATCACAAATATTCCTGAACTCTTTCAACTCTTCCTCGAATATTTCTATTGCCTTCCCCTAATTTCCTTTTGCCTTATCTAACACTTCATAATGATAGCCGACCTCATGCCCCATCTTCTCGATTTCCTGCAGGATTTCGACTTTGAAGACTCCCCGTAGTCCTGAAGTAATATGTGGCTTGTATATCAAATTGTCTTTCCATATAAGCCATCTTCAGTGCTTTTTCCGGCTTTCTATCCACGTCGTGCCTCAAAATTACAACCTTTTCTCCTGGCTGTAGTGAAAGTGATCTTTGACGCTCACTTTGTATCCTGCATCCCGAAACTTGTGAACGAGAAAGGTAATCTTTAACGCTCACGGCATCATATCCTGATTGCACGATTGCGCTGCACAATTCTTCGTATTTTGCAAGTGTGAAGTCGAGGTTCATTTTGGTTGCACCATTACTTCAGGCGTTTGAAGCTCATCATTTTCAATACTATCAACAACTACCTGATGCCGGCATATCAATCTTACGTATCGCTTCCTTAATTCGCTCTAAAAACTTTTCTGCATCTTCTATTATGGATTCCGCCTCTTCTTCTGTAATCTCTGTTATGACATCATAATCTGCCACCTCACGGACATCTTTGCCTTTTGCCAGGGCTTTAGAATAGTATTTCTCAATTATATCCTTTTTCACGAACTCAAGGCCGAACTTTGCTATCACACCCTCATGCGTCTTTGGAGAAATGTCCTTTGTTAATAAAAGCGCTCTCGCCGCGTGGTACATAGAATAATAGGATCTACTGGCGGAATCTTTATAAAATCCATTTGCAAATAGTGATTTTGCTGCCGCTAATTTATTCTCCACTTCTTTGATATGATACTCGATATTATCCAATAACAACACCTTCCCTTTTTATGTTTTGAATAAATGAACTGCCTATATTTAACATCCCAAAATACTCTTGAGGGTATATTATCTTAATAGAGATGAGTTGACCATATTCTAGTAATATATCCATAGCAATATCTTCAAGGACATCCCATCCTTCCAATTTATTTCCCTTCCAGATGACCAAAACATCCACGTCAGAATCCTCTTTACCATCTCCCCTAGCTACGGATCCGAAGAGGATAATGCTCTCTATATTTTTCTCATATCTTTCTAACACCTTTCTGACAAATTCCGCAATTGGTTCTCGGTATCGCTCTTGAATATTCATCTTCATGTCATTTATTATTGGTGGCTATGCTTTAAATACTTCACAATGAAATCGTGCTTTAGCAAGAATTCCTCCAGCGCTTCACGGACATCTGGCTTACACACATAGCGTTCTTCGCTTTTTTACTAAATTATTGCTCAAACTCTCAGAAAAGGATACGACTGCTTGGGATGTTGCAATCGCTGTAGAACTTAATTTTGATAAGCTTCCTGATGATGTTAAAAGATTTGAGTGAATGAAAGCAAAGAGCTTAAGAAGAATTGGCGAGGTAGAGGAGTTTACCGCAGGAATGTAATTTGAGGATTTTGTCGAAGACAATAAATGCCGTTGTAAGGTGCCTGGAAGTCATCGGAGAGGCAGCAAAGAAAATGCCTGATAGTATGAAGAAAAAATATCCTGAGATCCCTTGGAAAAGGATGACAGGAATGAGAGATAAACTCATCCACGAATATTTTGGGATTGATCTGGAGATTGTGTGGGAAGTGGTAAATACGGAACTCCCACCAATTAAGCCTTTAATTCAGAAAGTTCTAGAGGAGGAGGAAGTAACATGACAGAACTAAATTTTATATGTAAGAAATGCAGAAGTCGAATTGACGGAACCTGGACAAACGCAATTATCTGCTGTTTTCTTTGCTGAACTCGAATGAAACGGAGGAAAACCCGGCCTTGACAAAGAAGAAAAAAAAGAAGAAATTTTCTGATGATGTCTGGTCTTCGGCCAGGACAAAATATCACCTCAGTTCACGTCAAATAGAAATGGCAAAAAAACTCGGAATGAACCCCAAGAAGTTTGGCAGTCTCGTACCTAATAAATCAGAACCCAGGAAAAAGCCCTTAGGGTCAGTTCATTGAAAGGTGCTATTACAAAAGATTCAAGAGACAGAAAACTCAACCATCGGAAAAATAAAACCAAAAGTTTTATTTTCTATTTCGCATAATATCTTTTCCACACGGACTACGATATTTCAATCCCTTCTTGTTACTCCCATTTCCCTCTCGGCCATACAGACATTTGAGGAAAAGGGATTTCAATATCTTCTTCATCAAAAGCAATTTTTAGGCGCTTTCGCAACTCCCCCTTTACTTCCCATTGTTTTAAGGTTTTTGTATCTCCTAAAATTTTAATAATAATGGCTGAATCAGCAAAATCATCTACTCTTAAAAATTGAGGAGTTGTGATAATTTTATCTTTCCATTGAGGCTCCTCTGCCAGTTCTTTCCCTACTCTGTTTACTACTTCGATTACATGCTCTAAATTTTCTTTATAAGCCACTCCGATATTTAAATTGACTCCGGAAAATTCTTTAGACAGATTTGAAGCCTTTCTTATTTCTCCATTGGCAATATGATGTTCCCTACCATCCAAATCACGCAAAACTGTTTTTCTTAAACTTATATCTTGAACTAATCCTCCTACATTAGCAATATTTACTACGTCTCCCACCCTATATTGGTCTTCTATTATGATAAAAATTCCTGCTAAAAAATCTCTAATTATATATTGAAAGCCAAAACCCAGGGCAACTCCAATAACTCCCGCACCAACAAGTAAAGGTCCGATATTCATTTCGAATTCAGAAAGGATCATAAGAATAGCCGCTATCCAGACGAATAGACTCAAAAAGCTAATAAAAGCTTTAATTAAGGTGTCTTCTCTTTTCTTCTCTGCTTCTGAATCTTTTGCTTCTTTCTCTGGCTTGATTAACTTTCTGACTGTTTTTTCAATAAAGATTTTTCCGAAGTAATTAATAAGGTATGCACCAATTAAAATAGCAATAATTTTTATGCCATGATATAAAAGCCAGGTTAGAAGAATATCCTGTAAGTTTTGTAAGTTCATTGATTAAAATTCACCTCCACCATTTTTAAGAGCCTCACATATATATTTCGCTATTCTACTCACACTGACAACAGGTGGTGCGTCCTCGGGTAAATCCATAATTGGCATTCCTTTAGAGTCGTATTCTTGTATTAAAAAGTCAAAGGGTATTATTTCCTCTATATCGAGGCTATATTTCTTCGCTTCTTCTATTATCATCTCCTCAGCACCCTCCGGTATTTTATTCGCTACATTCATCATTTTCTTCACGTCAGCATCTATCTCCTCTGCAATCTTCCTCAGCTGCAATGCTGTTTTCATGCTCTTCACTGTCGTATCCAGCACGACAAGCATCACGTCAACGTCCCTTGTCGTTCTTCTGCTGAGGTGCTCCAGACCCGCTTCGCAATCTATTATCGTGTAATCGTAGTTCTCCGTCAACGTGTCTATAATCATTCTTAATATGTGATTTACCGGGCAGTAGCAGCCCGGTCCCTCGGGGCGGCCCATAACCAGCAGGTCATACTGGTCTTCTTCCACTATTACCTCTGCTATTTTTCCTATGAATTGCGACCTCATGTCTAACGTAACGTCCCGATGCTTATCCTCCAACAAACTCTCTCTTATATCACCTGTCGTCTTACCATACGATATTCCAAGAGCGTCAGGCAAGTTTGAATCTGCGTCTGCATCTATGGCTAATACACAAATATCTTCGTGGGCTCTAAGCTTTAATATTTCTCGTATTAACAGTGCTGCGATAGCTGTTTTCCCTGTACCCCCTTTGCCTGCCACCGCTATTACTTTTCCCTTCTTCATCTACTTCCCTCGGTGACCGGATTTCATTCTCAAATCCTTCGCCCCGCATTTCCTGCACCTTGTCGCCTTGAGCGCATTTCTTGCATTACAATCCATGCATATTTTCACACGGAAGAGTCTTGCCTCTGCTTCTGGGAATCTTGCCATTTTTTCTCACCTCTGTATATCTACTCTAAAACCTTTATTTAAAAAAGAAAGTTAACTTTATCAAAGAAATCACTTTGTATAAAATACAAAACCCTTATTTAAAATTAAAAGAAGATGAAAAAGATAAAAGTTGGAGTATTAGGTGCAACGGGAAGCGTAGGGCAGAGATTTGTGCAGCTTCTGGACGGGCATCCCTGGTTTGAGCTTGGAGCACTGTTCGCTTCTGAAAGAAGCGCAAATAATAAATACAAGGATGAGGCGAAATGGTTTCTTCCGTATGAGATGCCTGAGGAAGCAGCAGAGATGGTAGTGAAATCTGTGAACGATGCTGGTGCGGGTACCACAGAGAACGAAGACATAGCGGTTATGTTTTCCGCTTTGCCAGGGTCAATTGCAAGCGAGGTAGAGAAAAGATGCGTACAGGCGGGATATTGCGTGGCAAGTAATGTCTCGGTGTATAGGATGGAGCCCGATGTGCCACTGCTCATTCCGGAGATAAATGCAGACCATTTGGCATTGGTAGATGTGCAAAAGGAGAAAAGGGGGTGGGAAGGATTCATTATAACAAATCCTAACTGTTCGGCAATCGTGCTTACCTTGAGTTTGAAGCCCCTGATGGAATATGGGATAAAGGAGGTGCGAGTGTCAACTATGCAGGCGGTATCGGGTGCCGGATACGCAGGTGTGCCTTCGATGGCGATAATGGAAAACGTGATACCGTTCATAGGAAATGAGGAGGATAAGATGGAAAGTGAACCGCAGAAGATTCTCGGCACAGTGGAAGGTTCGAGGATAAAAAATGCAGCATTCACTATATGCGCTTCGTGCCATCGAGTTCCTGTGATGGATGGACATACAGAGGCGGTATGGGTGAAGTTCGAGGAAAGCGTGAGTGAAGAAGAGGTAAAGAAAGCGTTTAAGGATTTTACCACGGATATAAAGACGCCTTTTGAACCTGAAAAGCCTATAATACTACGAGAAGAGCGGGATAGACCGCAGCCGAAGTTAGACAGGGATGCAGGCAGAGGGATGAGTGTATCGGTAGGAAGAATAAGAAGAGGGAGAGTAGAGAATGAGGTGAAGTATATTGCAGAGGGGCATAATACGATAAGAGGCGCTGCGGGTGCATCTATATTGAATGCGGAGGTGTTGGTGGAGAGGGGATATATATAAAGCTTATAAATTACAGCTTCCGGAGAACTTAGCTTAGCAAAAATGCCGGATAGTGAAGAGCAAGAATTAAACTGTAAAATAATTGTTGGTAAAGTGAGCATATCAAATGTAGACGATTTTCTTTCTTCGTTGAAAAATATCGCTCACAAATACGCTGTGATAATACAAGCTATGGATGCGGAGCTGATAGCGGGAGAGGAACATATAATATCAGCGGTGAAAAAGGCAATGAGAGCTATGGAGAGGAAAAGGAATATAACGAGCGACCTGGGCCTGGAGATTCTTTTATACGCCGCAGGAAGAAGACAGATAGAAAATGCATTGGCGATGGGCGTTTCTCTGTCAGCACGCGAAACCGAGGAAAGAGTTGCAATCGTTATTGTTGATGCTTTTTCTGCACGAGCACAAAGAGAAAAAGATTTGGGAATGGTTGTTGAGGAAGTAAAGAGGGAAATAGGAATACAAGAAGAGCCAATCTCAGAGTTGGAGTTAGAATATGAAGGTAAAAAAAAAGATAAAATAATGAAGTTTTTTGACATAACGGAGGTGGAGTTAAAGGTGGCGGGTGAGCTCAAGCTAAAGATGCTGGTGTTAGAAAGGGTTGCGATGCTAGACGTATTGAAATAAAATAGTCCCGGGAGGGTTCGAACCTCCGTCACTGGCTCCAAGGGCCGGTATGCTTGACCGCTACACCACGGGACTGTATAGATGTTAGGTTTGAGGTTTCAGGCACCTGACCTTTACACCCCATATTTTTATTTCCCTTTCACTAGTGGCGTCCTCCCCACGCTTACGCATGGGGCATCCAGCTTTTCCTTCACGTTACGTCCCATCTCCCCTCTGGTTTGGAGCGCGTTTTGCTGGAGGCCACTGGGGGGTTCCTGCTTCTTCAACCAGACTCAATCCCCTTGCAGGTTGGTAATAGATATACAAACATAATATATAAAGTTAAAACACAATTACTAAAATCATAGTCTAATGCTTTAAATCCTAAAGGGGGCAGTAGGGTAGCCAGGTTATCCTCGTGGCTTTGGGAGCCATGGACCCCAGTTCAAATCTGGGCTGCCCCATCAAAGAAACTTCTATGGAAAGAGAAGATTCAACAAGTAATATCTTCATTAATTGGAGTATGAATATAACATCAATAACGTGGAAAAGCGACATCCCTTTGCTGGTTGAAGCATGTAAGGAACTTGGAATCGCTCTGGATGCGACTTTCATTGGGTTATGACCCTTATTTCTGGTCGTTATCCAACGTCTCTTTCACATGGTATAACCCACAAAAGGAGCATAAAGTTGGTATTCTGTTTTACCAGACTTACTGGACAAACCGCGATTTAAAAATAGAAGATGCTTTAAAGAAGCTCGATTTACCTGTTTTTCATCATCAATATCTCGCAATATATCATTATTTAGAAAGCTCATTTGGCGCTGACGTGATTGTTCATGTAGGAACGCATGGCAACCAGGAATTTTTGCCCGGCAAATCAGTTGCGCTTTCCGAGAGATGTTACCCCGACATTGCGATTGGTGATGTTCACAGGAGGCTCATCGAACTGCTGAACGTTTATGCTGAAGTTTGCCACTTCATTTTTGACATAGATGGTGATCGAGACGATGTCCGTCTTATTAAAAGATATAGTTAACTGAAATGTACCGAAATGTTTATCTTTATGCTTTATGATACTATC
>JAGXOR010000046.1 GCA_023659785.1 Methanomicrobia archaeon LH_S13 | reverse complement strand
GTATCATAAAGCATAAAGATAAACATTTCGGTACATTTCAGTTAACTATATATTTTAGCCATCACTACCTAAACCCGCTATACCTCTAAACCACTAACCCCACTCCCCTTCTCATCCGCCTCACACTTCTCTCTATATGATACTCCGCACCAATATCCTCTCTATTCCACAATGCACCATCTATATTTCTGATGCCATCCCGCGATATTTCCCTCGCTTCCGCTATGGTTTCACCAACGCCCACTGTACAAACCGTTCTCGAACCGAGCGCATAAGTACGACCATCATCGCGCAACTCCATAGACCCCGGATAAATTCTCAAATTATCTCCATATTTTCCCCGTAACGCATACGCACCACTCAAATCCACCCTTTTATCTCCACTGTATTTCACCCTGTACCCGCCATAGTCCATCGGCACGGCATACGTAACCACTGTCGCTTTCTCCTCGCATTCTATCCTCGCGAGATTGCCTTCTATCATACGGAAACAAACATCCACAAAATCGCTCTTCATAACGGGCAGCACATTCTGTATCTCTGGGTCCCCCGGTCGGCTGTTTATCTCTAATATCTTCGCACCCTTGCCCGTATGCATAAAAGCAACGTAAAAAGGCATTCCCCTTAGCTCTTCGTTGCTTCCATTACCTCTAAGCTTGTTGAATATCTTTTGAACCATCCGCTCCTCTTGCTCTCTATCCCCCTTCTCCATAAAGGGCAGCCAATCTTTGTTATCCTTATAAGAGCCCATACCTCCTGTATTCTGCCCGAGGTCAGAATCAAAAGCGCGCTTGTAATCGCGCGTGTCAGGAAGAACGGCGAGTCGTTTTCCATCACAGAACGCCTGAAAACTCGATTCTTCTCCCTCCATTTTCTCTTCTATTATTACGTCGCTGCCACCGTTAAAGATGGACAAGAAATGCTCGAACAAACGCTCTCTACTTGTAAAGTGGTCGCCCCACACACCCACTCCCTTCCCCGCTGCGGGCTTATCTGGCTTCACCGCTACTTCATTCCCTATCTCATCCAAAAAGTCCCATACCACTCTTTTCACTTCGCTTACGCTTACACCTGCATATTCCGCACGGAGGAACACTTTAAATCTCGGGTTCGCCTCCGCACAACAATCTTCAAGTAGAAACCGTTGCGTAGCTTTGCTCTCTTCTATCGCGTATCTTTTCATTGGGCATATCATCGCTACACCGGTCTTATCCTCAACTACATCTCTAAAACCCTCGATTATCGGCTTCTCAGGGCAGCAGAAACCAAAATCTATCTCGTTTTTATTTGTCTCAACGAAGTCGCATATTTTCCCAACGTTCAAATCAGGAATAACCACGTGCTTTTCCGCATGCTTCACGTTAAACGGATTCCTTTGTTTGTCTACAACATAAAAACGAGCTTTGTAATCTCCGCTTTTATTCAACGCATCTATCACCGCAGCCGCTCTCGAGCTATAAGATATAATCAATACCCCTACTCTTTCTCCCATGTGTATATTTATAAAGGGTCAAAGAATAAAGTATCATTAAATTAAAGTAAAGTAAAATACAAAAGGACGATAATAACATGAGCGGAAATAGAGAAATACCCCCTCAGGTGCAAAATCAGCTTGCTCAGCTACAGCAGCTTAAAACACAGATAGAAGCCGTAGGAAGGCAAAAGATGCAGGTAGAAGGCTTGCTGAGGGATGCTGAAAACGCATTAGGGGAGTTGGAGAAGCTGGATGAAAATCCCGTTATATATCGAGCGGTTGGCGAGCTGATGATAAAGGCGAATAAGGAGGATGTGAAGGAGGACCTGTCAGAGAAGAGGGAGACCTATGACTTGAGACGGAAGACTCTGGAAAGACAGGAGGAAAGAGTGCAAAAGAAATATCAGCAGTTGCAACAGCAGTTACAAGAAGCTTTAGGTGCTGGTACACAGCCGATGGGTACGTAAACAAATATGAAAATTTCAATCTTATCTCTACCTGAAGAGGTCGTTCTCGCGGTTGAACAAAAGCTCTTTTACGTGGCCCCTTAAGCTTCTTTTCAACTTTAACCCTCGCACGATTACAATTGGGATACTCTCTTTAAATTCTCCCATCACGAGGTTCGCAGCCGCGCATATCTCATCCGCTACCGCCTCTTTTGTTATCCTTGCGATTTTTCCAAATCTATCTTCCTCTCCTCTCCTGTCCAGCAGAGTGTGGATGCCTGAAACGCCCATACAGATTCCAGTTACGCCGTCTCTAAATGCTCTACCAAAAGAATCGGAGATTAAAACAGAAATTTCTTTTTTACTTCTCTCTTCTATTTCCTTTCTAATACGAGAAGCACTTCTCTGCGCATTCCTTGGGAGCAAAACCGCTTTCCCTTCTTCAACGTTTGACTCATCAACACCCGCATTTGCACCTATAAACCCATGCTTTGTCTCCACTATGATAATGTTCTTTTCCACCCGCACTATCTCTTTTGCTTCGTTGAGAACAAGTTGTACGAGTTGAGGATTTTTATCCGTTTCTTTTGCAATCCGTTTCGCATCGTTGCTCACCTTCACATCAAAAAGGTCAACGACACTGCCTTCGCTCTTCGATACTATCTTAGAGGTAAAAGCTATTGCATCACCATCCTCTAATTCTACTTCTTTCTCTTTCTGAGCTTCAAAAAATAAGTCCGTTAAATTGTCTCCCTTCTTTATCTCCGGAAGCCCATCTATGCCTATTAGTTCCAGGTGGTCCGTACGTGCATTGCGTTCAAAACCTTCCTTTTTCATGTCTCTGCGCTCTCCCTCTCCGTATTTATGTGTTATTTATGTAAAACTCATTTTTATAGCAGGGGGTAGAGAAAAGATGAAAAAGGAGCTAATGGAGATACTCGCCTGCCCAATGTGCAAGGGCGATTTGGAATTGAGCATAGAAGAGGAAGAGGAAGAGGAAAAGGAAAAAGGAGAGGTAGTAAAAGGCAGTTTGTACTGCCGGAAATGTGACCTGCGGTATCCAATAGAGGAAGGCATACCTAATCTATTGCCGCCTGAGCTAAGACAAAAGTCTGAGTAAATTGCCGAAGAGGTAAAAGACAGATAGTAGAGATAGAGGAAGAGGAGAGAAAAGGGAAATTTATAATCTCTAAGATTTAGATGTATGTATTAAAAAATGGAATCAAAAGTAAGAGCACATGTGTTTGTCAAGGGTCGTGTGCAGGGTGTTCTCTTCCGATATGCAACGAAAGACGAAGCGGATATGAGGGGCGTAAAGGGGTGGGTGCAAAACCTGGATGATGGTCGTGTAGAAGCGGTGTTTGAAGGGCTAAAGGGGAAAGTGGACGAAATGATAGAATTTTGCCATTATGGTCCTTCTGCGGCGAAGGTATCATCGGTAAAGGTTACATGGGAGGAATATACAGGAAAATTTAAAGGGTTTTCCATTCACTATCGCTATTGAGTCTTCATTTATGTTTAAATAAAAATAGATAATAAAATAGTGCAGAATCACGAATACCGTCTGCCGCCGTAACTCAGTTGGTAGAGTGCCCGGCTGTTAACCGGCTTGTCACAGGTTCGAGTCCTGTCGGCGGCGCTCACGCAGTCAAGCGGATTAGAAGCTCGCTTTATCATTTATCCAAACCGCTAAACCGCTAAACCCAGGCACCTATACAAATCAATTTCCCCCTTGTACAATGCGCTACCTATCACTACTCCGCATGCTCCCGCTTCTTTTATCCTCATCACGTCCTCTGTATTACTCACTCCCCCTGCTATTACCACCGGCACGCTCACAGCACTCACGAACTCCTCCACAATCTTCCTTTCTATTCCTTTCATCAAACCTTCAACGTCTATGTTCGTAAAGAGCAAACTACCCGCACCCATTCTCTGTGCTTGTTTCGCCGCTTCCGTTGCCGCCACCCCTGTCGTTTCCCTCCATCCATCTATCGCTACTTTTCCCTTTCTCACATCCAGTGCAACCATTACCCTCTCAGAAGAAAACTCATTCGTTACTTCTTCTATAAGTTGCGGTGATTTCAGTGCAGCAGTCCCAAATATTATTCTATCCACCCCTATGCCTGAACCTATTTTGAGTAGCTTAACCGCGCCGTCGTAAGACCTGATTCCTCCACCCACCTGAATCTTTGCTTTCCCCCTTACTCCTTCCGATTCCGTTATATTTTTAATCACCTCAAAATTGTTCTTCCTGGCTTGAAATGCACCATCCAAATCTATTATGTGTAAGCGGGTCGCACCCTGCGTAACCCAGTTCCTCGCTATCTCCACCGGGTTCTCCGCTGAAGAGACGATCACCGCTTCTTTTTTACCTTGCCTCAATTGAACACATTTACCACCTCTAAGGTCTATCGCAGGTATTACCTCAAATTTCTCCATCTATTCTACTATTAGTCCTAACTCTCCCGCTATCTCCTTATACCTTACACGCAGAGTTACTTCAGTGACGCCAGTAGCCTCAGCAACGTCCTTTTGTGTCTTCCTATCGTCGCATAAGATTGATGCTATGTATATCGCCGATGCCACTATACCCGTAGGACCTCTGCCGCTTGTTATACCCTTATCCAATGATTTATTTATTATCTCCCTCGCCTTTTCCTCTACGGGTTCCTTCAAATTCAGTTTAGCGCAAAATCTGCTCACATAGTCCAGAGGTGACGTTGGAGCAAGCCTCATTCCCAGCCTGCTTGCCAATAACTTACTCGTTTTTACTATGTCTTTTCTTCCTACTTTTGTTACTTCTTGTATCTCATCAAGTGTTCTTGGCACTTTATGTTTACGACACGCCAGGTATATAGATGCTGCCAGTATTTTCTCTATTGAACGTCCATGAATCAAATTATTTCCCCATGCTTTATGATATAACTCCATGCTGCCCTCTCTTGCCTTGTCAGATATAGAAAGCAATGCAGACAATCTATCTATCTCTACTTGCGCAACTAAACGCTGTCTCCCAATTGCCGTGCTTATTTTTTTTCTTCTTTGATGCTCACTAAGCCGGTGTAAACGCGCTCTATCTGGCTTGGATATCTCCCTTGCTTCTCCAATGCTTTCTTCCTTATCTTCCATGTTCCCATGCACCTCCCTTATCTTTTTTACCCTATTTCTCAAAGAACAAATATTTTTTTATTTGAAAGCTCTTTCTCAGCTCTTCCTCATTTACAGAAGATAAGCAAGAAAGCCTCAGCGCTTTAGCCTGAGAATGAATTGCGCTTATAATTGTATGTGCATATTTTTTTATGTCTATCAATTCCTTTATATACTAACAAATCTTATCTTATATTATATTAAGCATATGGAAATACAAAACACCGCGAAGGGATATAGAAGCGGGATAAAGTTAGAGAAGTTAAAAAGGATAAGGAAAACGGCAAGCCTTAGAAGAGCATTTCGATATTCCTTGCACAGCTGGTATGTCAGGCCCTCAAATGCCCTTATACCTATATAAGGACGGTTAACAGTGCCAAAGACATCGTAAGTTTGAGTAGTTTTTTAATCAAACTTTTTTTTTAAAAGTTTGTCTTAAAAACCCCTTCCCAATAATCTGCAACCCTCTCTGCTTTTTCCGCTGCTATCCCAATATACTTCTCTGCATCAAAAACCTTCTCCTTCTGCTCACGCGAAAATTTTTGTAAATACGACTTTATCTCCTCATCGCACTCGACGACCGCTCGCAACGATTTACTCTCCGTATAAGCCTGAAAACTCTTCTTACGCACGTATTCATGCGCATCCGGATGCCCGTAGTAAGAGAGGAGAATGTACAGCGGTTCCGCAATGATATTATCCTTAGAAATCATAAAATTTTTACGCATTCTCTCTCTATCCACTACCAACCGCTCTGAAATCCTTCGTAGCCTTCTAACGCAGTAATCAAAAACCACCAATAACTCCTGCGTGTATCGCTGCGACGCCGAATTCGTAAGGTCGCGTTGGTGTTCAGAAATCTGATCGAGGTGCGCAGTTATAGCCTGCGGCATGAATTTCTTCCACAGGCTTTTCACGCCTTCAAAACCAATAGGGTTTCTTTTATGCGGCATCGTTGACGAGCCCACCTGCTCCTCCGCCACACTTTCCATCACCTCGCCTATCTCTATTCGCTGAAGATGCCGCATATCATCGCAGAAATTGGCTACGACGGAGAAACTGCTTATTATAGAATGAACGAAATCGGACATAGGTTCAGGAGGAACAATCTGCGTGGATACCCTCGCAGGTTTTATCTCGAGCAAAGTGAGCACCTCTCGTTCAAACTCCTCAGGGTCGTTAAAAATTAAAGATGTCGCATTATATGCACCGACAGCACCAGAGAATTTACCTACAAGGTTTTCACTTGCCTCCTTCACCCTCAATATCTGCGAGCACCACCGGTTCACATACTGCGCAATTGCGAACCCAAAGGTAATAGGCTCGGCGTGCTGCCCATGCGTCCTCCCTATTTGCAGGCTGTCCTTTTCTCTGCGCGCTAAAGCTATCCAAGCCCGCTCTAATCCAAGCATATCTGGAATGATTACTTTCATCACGGCATCTCTGTACCTGAGCGCATTTGCGGTATCCACGACATCATAAGAAGTAGCACTGAGATGCACGAACGGTTTCGCCTCATCGCGTACCTTGTTCCTTATCACATTAACAAGCGCGCGGATGTCATGTTTTGTACGTTTCTCCTCTTCATACACCTCCGCTGCGTTTACCTTTGACGCCGCCTCTACTATTTCATCGCATAATTCTTTACTTAGACTGCCTTCCTTCTCGAAAACTCTCGCAACCGCAGCTTCTACTTTCGCTTTATACTCCACGAAAGCTTCCTCGGATAGATAATACCTCAATTCATCCACTGCATACCGGTAGTCCGTAGGAGAGAATGCCAAGAAGTCTATTTCTTCTTTCATTTTACCTCCTTCACACCCGATTTCCCATACGCCTTTTGCACCACTATCATATGAACACTTGGGTCAGTCACGGTTATCATGCCTGGAGTGATCAACAAACATTCAGACTCTTTCATTGACGAAATCATCATCTTATATATCTCTTCACGATTCCTCGCGTCCATGTGTAAATCGAACTCGTCCACCGCTCTGAAAGGGGACCGCAACAGTTGCTGGATTGACAATAGGAAAGCCATTACCAAAGCTGTCTTTTCTCCTCCGCTCTGCGTATGGTAATCAAATAGAACCGGTGGAGAGCCACGAAACCCAACGAAAAGTTCTAAACCTGCATTTTCTATATCCTCTCCGTCCTTGACATCAACCAGTCGTGCTAAGCCAGAAGCACCTATGCAGGACAGAATCTGCTGAAAAGAACCGTTGATAGAATTTAAAAGGTCGGTTATCGCCTTATGCCAGATTTTGTTCCTCGAATCAAGTTCGCGCAGCCCTTCTCGTTTATTCGCCACCACTATCTTCGATTTCTCTTTTAATTCATCAAACAAGCGTGAATAATTTGAGTATATTTCTTCCGTCTCCTCCGGTATCTCGCCCAGAGCTTCGACTCTTACACCAACTAAACTTATTTCATTCTCTATTTCGCTCTGTTTTCTTTCGGTTTCTATTCTCTCACCGGCTTTTTTCTTCAAGGACGCTAAATTCGCCAACTTTTGATTCACTTTCCTTATCTCCGTTTCGATTGCTTTTATATCAGGTTTGAGCATGTCCTTTTTAAACCTGAGGACTTCTTCTTTTACTCGATAGCTTATATAGGAATCCATGTTTGATTCCAGACTTCTTTCAAAGGCGCCAAGTTCGCTTTGCACCTTGTTTATATCCTTTTTCAGTTCTTCCTTTCGTTTAAGAGCTTCTTTTAACCTTTCCCTTATTTTATCTACCTCTCCTTTCTTCCTCGAATCGCTAAAAAGCCGTTCATTCTCGCGTAGATGCTCAGCTAAAAGCTCGAATTTCGTCTCTTCCTTCTCTAAGTGCAAGAGTTCGTAAAAGGATTCCTTTGAGTTGACTTTCCACGAGTCGAGTTTTTCGCGCCACGTTTTTATCTTTTCTTTTGTGTCTTCTATTTCTGCTATGTTCGATTCAAACGCTGATTCCTTCTCTTTAAGCCGTTCCGCGAACATTTTTAACGCTGCTTCTTGTTTTATTACACGTGTCCATATCGCTTCTCTTTTCAACCACCTTCTTTTCTCCTCCAACTCCTCTCTTAGCAAATACTTCTCGTGCATCTCTTTCCAATAACCAAGGCTTTCCTCTGCTCTTCCAAGCAATTCGGAAATGGATTCATCTTCGCTTATGATTGATTCAAGCCTCTGTTTCGCTTCTATCACCTTTTCTCGATACGCGCTGAAGCCAACAGCCTCTTCTAAAAGCTTCAGCTTCTCCTGTGGCGCGGTCAAGCAGAATCGTTCCATTGTGTTCTGGTGCATGATTATCAGCATATTATTCGGGTCGAGTCCAAAACCTCTGAACAGCCAGGCAACTTCTTCGTAGCTTATCCGCTTATAATCCGCTTCCCACCAGTAGTTCCCGTCGTTCCTCAGATATCTCGACAGCATGAAAGTATCTGCATCTGAAAAACTGATTGGCCTTCTTCCATTCGTTTCTTCGTTATCAAATACCAGCGTAATTCTTGCGATTTCCTCGCCCTGCCTTATCAAATCTCTCAGTCTTTTGCTCCTTTCTGTGTATATCTGACCCAATGCGACGGAAATTGCCAATAGAATGGATGATTTTCCCGCACCGTTTGGACCTGAAATCAGATTAAGCCCCTTTTTTAGCGGTATTCTCGCATACTCGTAGGACATAAAATTCTCTAAGATTATTTCTTTCAGCCAGATGCTGGTGCTGGGTTCTTTGGCACTTAATTTGAGCATTTTATTTCTGATTATTTTAACTTATAAGCCAAGAAGTCTCCCTCCGAGAGGTGGGAGATGAATTGGGTTTTTATATTACTAAAACATATTCTTATATATCTTACAAGGCTGAGAGAGCTGG
>JAGXOR010000045.1 GCA_023659785.1 Methanomicrobia archaeon LH_S13 | reverse complement strand
TCCTCCATATTCCTCCTTTTGTCTTGATTTAGCATGAAAAAGAAGATGATGTGGAATAACGGTGCCTTTATTTTTGCATTGCCACGGAACAGATATAAAGGTCTGTCTACGAAGCCCAGAGTATTCAAGACCATGGCAACAACAGCCACTCCGCAAGTTATATTGTAGAAGGAGGAAGCCCCTTGCGATAGCGAGGAGTAGTTCACTAATTAAATGGGCTACTTAACTTAACCCGTAAATCTTCATGTTTTTATATTTATAAATTGCAAAATAATGAATATAATTATTGTCCAGAATTATGATGTGTGTAATAACAGGTGCTTTTAACAACGAAAAATCCGTAGAGCTTGTAATCAAGGGTTTAGAAGGGCTTAAGAACAGAGAAAAAACAGGTTTTTGGATTAGCACCGAAAACGGTGATTGGCGTTCAAAAAACTTGCAGGAATTAAAACAGGCGGTGAAAGGGGAGAAAAGCAAAAATTGCATCGCATGCTGCTCATGTAAAGCTTCTCTTTTAAGAAAAGGTTTAAAAAACAAGTTTGTTGCAGATGCAGAAGTATACAAATATAATTTGAAGGAGCTAAAGGAAAGGTTTGATGCGGTATATGCATTTGCGTATTGGGTACGTGAAGACAATAGCGATGAGTTGCAGATAGCACGAGATGTAATAGGCTTAAAGCCAGTTTATTTCGCGCATGCGGATGGATTTGCATTTGCTTCGGAGAAAAAAATGTTAGAAGCAATGGGATTTCCGCATGCTGTGGAATTGGACCCGAGAACACTATTGAAATACAACATAAAAGAAGACAGAGTGAGTTTCGAGAAAAGAGATTTTTTTGACATTGAACCAGAGCTAAAAGAAGGAGGGGAGAGAATAAAAGAAGAATTGCTGAACTTGCTGCGAGAAAGTATTTCGTGGAGAATACCGCAGGATGAGAGATTTGGCGTGCTCTTTTCCGGTGGATTGGATTCCACACTTATTGCTTATTTGTGTAAGGATTTGGGTGCTGATTTTGAGGGTTATACCGTGGCGGTAGAAGAGCCGGGTATGAAAGAAGCGGAGGATTTGGGATATGCGAAGCGTATTGCAGCGGATTTGGGCTTGAAGTTGAAAATAAAGAGAATAAGGGTTGGAGAACTTGAGAGATATCTCAAAGAAGTCGTTCCATTGATTGAGGACACGGATGTTGTAAAAGTGGGCGTTGCGTTGCCCACGTATGTTGCGTGTGAAGCGGCGAAAGAAGATTTCGGAGTTATGACTGTTTTTTCGGGTCTCGGTGCAGAGGAGCTATTCGCAGGATACGAAAGACATAAACGAGTGAAAAAGGGGGATTTGAATGTGGAATGCTTGGCTGGTCTGTTGCGGATGCATGAACGCGACCTTTACCGGGACGAACTGGTAGCGAAGTCGCAAGGGATTTCGTTACGAGCACCTTTTTTGGCTACGAACCTCGTGGATTACGCATTGAGAATACCGGCAGCGTATAAATTGTCGCATGATAAGACTGAAAACAAGGTAATTTTAAGACAAATAGCGAGAGACCTGGGGCTGGAGGAAGTTGCGAGCAGAAAAAAAAGAGCGATGCAGTACGGCTCGAATTTCCTTAAGGGGATAGAAAAGCTTGCAAAGAACAGAGGATACAGGTATAAGAAGGATTATCTGAGGTCTTTCTACCCTTCTCGAAACGTAAAGCTGGGTTGCCTTTTCAGCTCTGGTAAGGACAGTACTTATGCACTCTGGCTCATGCTGAAGGAAGACTATCCGGTAGAATGTTTAATCACGCTAAAAAGTCAGAATCCCGAATCGTATATGTTCCATACGCCTGCGGTAGAGCTGGTGGAGCTGCAAGCTGAAGCGATTGGCTTGCCTCTGGTTATGAAAGAGACGTTAGGAGAGAAAGAGAAGGAGCTGAAGGACTTGCGAGCTGCGTTTAGGGAAGCAAAGGCGAGATATGAGATAGAAGGTGTTATAACAGGCGCATTATGGAGTAATTATCAAAAAGAACGAATAGAACGAATTGCTGCTGAAGAAAACCTCAAGGTGTTCTCGCCTTTGTGGCAGATCAATCAGGAAACAGAGATGCGGCTCGTGGTAACCACTTTCGAGGTGATTTTCACGGGTATCAGTGCGTATGGTCTGGACAAGAGCTGGCTTGGTAGGAGGATAACGATGGAGGACATTGATCGGTTGGCGGAATTGGATAATGAAATAGCAAACCGTTTTAATCAAACTTTCCAAAAGTTTGTTGCGAAGCATTTTGATCAAACTTTCCAAAAGTTTGTTGGGATGAACATCTCAGGAGAAGGCGGCGAATTTGAATCTCTGGTGTTGGATGGACCTGCATCAATGTTCAAGAAAAGACTTGTTATAGTGGAAAGCGAGATAGAGGAGGAGGATGAGAATACCGCGAGATTAGTGGTGAAGGCGGCGAAATTGGTGGAGAAATAGTATCTGCTCAATTCGCTGGACAAAACCTCCTTTAAGAAAGGAAGTGTTTTTTAAAAAGAAAAAGTGTAGAATGAGAAAATACTTTTTAGCAGAGGGTAGTAAGATATGGCAATAATAATAGAAGGGATATGGGTGTATCCGGAAAATTTACGGCGGGCACTTGTATTCCGTAAATTGCTTGGAAGGGTGAAAGAGTATGCCATCAGAACAGAATCAGATAAGGCAAATACTGGGAAAGTTAGAGAAGAGGTATTATGAGTGAGGATAGTTATAATATTACCACAGTTAACATATAAAATGTATCGCCGAAAGTTAGGGATACTATAACAAAAAGGAGGTGAAAAGGGAAAAAATGAAAAAACTATCTTTAAGGGTTTTAGTGCTTTTAGCAGCGATAGCGATTGTCTTTAGCATGAGTGTAACAGCGTTAGAAGAGGATGTGATGGTTACCGAAGTAACGGTTTCACCGGAAAGCGTTGAAGTCGGCGAGAATGTAACGATAATGGCAACGGTTGGGAACACGGGGAATACCAGTGAAACGGTGCCGATAGTGTTCAAGATAAACGGGGAAGAGGTAAAATCGGTTAATGTTACAGTTGAGGCAAATGCAACAGAGACGGTAGAATGCGTGGTAGCCAAAGAAGAGGCGGGGACTTACGAGGTGACAGTGGATGGTGCAAGTGCTTCTTTCACGGTGACCACACCACCTACGCTATCTCCAACACCAACTCCCTCGCCTTCCCCAACGCCCGAAGTAACACCGTCGCCGTCACCTGCTACACCCACGCCAATAACACCCGCACCATCAGAGGAGAAGTTCAGGGTTGGACCAACCGTTGTCCTGAGACCAGTAGTTGACGTGATTGAAAAGGGGCAAGATGGAATTGTAGAGCTATACATGGACAATCCATCGTTGAACGATGTCGTGTTGCATCTGGACGCGCATGTCATTGTTCCCGCAGGAATTCATATCTATTCGGAACAATACGCATGGGCTACCGCCGCAGGAGTGGCTTATGCACCCGGTTACGAAATCCCTCCGGGAACAGCGAAGACAATTTCAATACATGTTAAGGCAGATGAACATTCTTGTTTTTTATCTTAAAGCCCAGACTGAAGATGTTATCAACGCCAAGCACGTTCGTGGCGAGAAAAGTCTTAATGAGGTCTCTTATTTAATACCCGTTTTTTTTCTTATCCCTTTTTAGGCATCCTGTAATCAAATTAACCACGCCAACGCCCCATAGGAAGTTCATGAACAGTCCCAAGCCGTTATTTCGCATTAGCGCGGTATTTTATCTCTTAACACATCATAATAAATCTGATAAGGGGGGATGATAATTTTTTCCTTAAAATCTAAAAAATTACTTTATAAATGCCTGATACAGGAAAAGGAGAAAAGGATAAAGATAGAGGAAGCGGAGTTAGAGAGATTAATACAAAATGCCAAAGAAGCGAGTATTTGAACAAAGGTAAGATAAAGGAGAGGGATTTGGAACATTTAGCGACTGCGAAGGCTTTGAATTTGCCAATAATAGCATACGATAGGGACTTTGAAGGTATTGGGGGGTGTGTTACACCAAAGAGATTCTTGGAAACATTAGGAATTGCAAAATATGAGACAGAATATTGACATCTCTTTCGGATATTCCATACTGCTCTTCCCCTCTGGAACTATCCCTTTAAATTTCCCCACCATCTTCTCCACGGTTCCCACTTCCACCTCTGTAGTTATCCCCTTGACGAATTCCAATAAAATCAAAAAAGTTTTTATACTTTATGCCTAATAATAATATGTTACAATAGATTAGGTGAACCATGACAACGATTGATGAGTTCAAAGAAAAAATACATAATAGCTATAAGCCAGAAGAAGGAAAGTTATATGTTATTTTCACTCAACTTCCAGATAGGACAAATATAATTCTTCAAAAAGAATTAAACAGCTTTTCATTCCCAAAATGTGAAAGCATTTTACCCATTGACTTTTCCAAATTTAAAAAAAATTGGAAGTTTCTAGGAATGCTTTTTAACTCGATTAAAATCGTGTCAAATGACCACCATCGAGAATTAAACGAAGAATATTTATCCATTTTAAAAAAATCAACTACCAGCGAACAAACGGTTGATTCTTTTTTCAATACAATCGGTTTTAACACATCAGAATCTGGTATCCTTTCACAATTCCAGAATAAATTTGATAAGACAAAATTCATTCAATCTGTTATTGAAGATTGGCCCAAACGAATGAATTCTGTATCAATAGAAGATTTCTTTCTTCCATTTAGATATATCGAAAAGGAGATTTTATCAAGAAAAATAGCTTTTCGTATAATAGTCCCTATAATATTAGAAAAAAAGAAAATTCCTCAAGAGTTTATTCAGATAATTCCTATTTTTCAGAATTTATTGCTAAAAAAAGTATCTATATTCATTTTAATACCCGATATATCAGAGGGAATTAAGGATAAATTTATACCATTATTCAGTCCTATTGCAAGTAAGGAGATTTACGAAATAACTGAAAAAGGAATAAATATTAGTCAGGATGTAATAGATTGGGTTAATATGAATTATGAAATGCTAAATTATAATATCCAATCCTTTTCGATTATTGATTCATTCAAAATTATTGGATTTTTAAAAAATTCTGCTTCCCAAGATATTGCAGGACTTAGATATTTACTTGAATCATGCTTGCTACGGGAATATCGAGAGTCTAAATTTAATAAATGGAATAAAAAAATTCAAAAAAGTTGGGATGATGTTGTTAAAAAACATAAGAATTACTATCCACAGGCATCGCGAAAGATGGCACCAAATATCGTGATTGCCAGAAAATCGCTGGATACAGAAAATTTTATAAAAAAGAAATTCAATATGAATATTAACGACCTCTTCATTCTCACCATTAATAATGTTATCATAGAAAACCCATTGGAAACGTTCGAGAGTACAATTCGGAATCTTTTTTGTTCCTATCTTGACGGAGAAATTATTGAAGAGTCGAAGATCAACCCTGAACTTGAATCCCTGCTTGATGGTGTTTATTCCCTGCTTTCTAATACGACTAGGTCAATAAATAAAAATGAAATTCTTGAAGCAGTTCTTCTTCAAGGAAAGAAGATAATAGTTAAAGAATATGAACGCGAAAAAAAGCCGAAGAAATCTAAAATAGAAAGATGGTTTGATTCGAATTGGAAAACAATTCTATCTCCTCCTACGGTTTCGACAATTAAAGAATGTTTCCTAGCTAATAAAAAGAAGGTGCTCCTCGATGATCCTTTGCTCCGAGAAGATCGATATCATTGGATTTACTATAAATTGAAACGGGATATGTTAGAATTACGAAGTAAATATATTGATGAGTTAGAACAAAGCATTCAATTTTTAAGGAGTGAAGACTTAAAAGTCTCTTTAGATTTTTCGAAAATAGAAAGTGACAATATTATCGAAATGATCTTCCATGCAAGGAATAAACCCCCCTTTTCATTATTATTAACGATTGAAATACCGTATTACAGCGTAAAACTAAATGCTGAATCTATTAAGACACCACTTCCTCAGGTTGTTTTTAATCATGTAATAATAAAACTAAGGGACTATCTACATACTGGGCCAGATATTTCCCAACATGATAAAGAAAATATATTCCTAAAGAGCATCAAAATGTATAGTATGATCAAAAATAAAAAGCCAGAAGATATGATATTCATTGAGGACCTCATAGAATTCATACAAAATATACCTCATATTTCTGATGTATTTCGATACACAATACATCCTTCGGTTGAAAACGGAGTGAAAAAAATTCTTTCGGAAAAAAATTTCTTTTCATGCCTTATAGAAAAAGGTTTAAGTCCACAAATGAAAGGTAGTGATTCGTATGATTCTTTTACATCGGATGGCAAGTCTTACGTTGGGTTCGTTTTAACAAAAAAATTCCTTGAAAATGGAGAGTGATATATAATGAATATATGCAACCTCTGTCGCGAAGAATATGGTATAGAATATGGTACTGAAGAATGTAGAGCCAAAAAACAGGAAATGGGTGAAATCCTTGCAAGATTAAGCGGTGGTATGCCCCCAACACCTTCTAGTGTAAAGTATGTTCGCGTTGGGAGAGAAAAAGAAGAAAAAAGAATATGTGATGATCCACACGAAGGAATGATTGCAGTTAAAGGTTCAGATGTCGGAAAAGCTTTTTATATACTTGCTGATTTTGGATTTGGGAAGTCTTTCTTTCTTAACTTGATAACTGATCGGGCGAAAAACATGAATTTCGTGACCTCAACAATTCAAATCCCTGATATTGCAAATCTGGCGGATTTCGAAAATATATACTGCCAGATTATATCCAATTTAGAATATCCCGATAAAGAGGTGAGAGGCATTAGTACATTATTATATAAAATCAGTGGTCATTTTCAAAATATAGCACAATACAAGGATTTTGTTAGAGAAGAGGGTATCATCGGCCATCCGTTACGAAAAATGTTACAAAACATGTTAAATGCAGAATTTTATGGCATCTTCCGTTATACCTATAATAGACAAGCTGTTGACCTTGATATCGATGATATGATAGAAAATGTAAGTAATTACCTCACGGGAGAAACAATGGAAGCGGAACGACTATGGTCGATTGGAAAGAAAGGATTCGATAAGATTCGGAAAGAAGATACAATACAGTATTTAGTAAATTTAAAGAAATTTATTATAAAAGTTGGATATTCGGGATTGATCATCCAAATTGATGAAATTGCAGAAGCAATAAGATGGACTACTCCTAGTGGGTTAACATCCCAGCTAATCAATCTTCACAATAAAGTGTTTGAAAAATATGAACTTTCAAAAGTTATGATCAATTATGTGGGGACACCTTCAAAATGGGACGACCTAATTAATAGAACTGGTCATGGGGCGTTAATCGGCAGATATAGAACAGGTCGTGTTCCTTTACCGGATTTGTCAAGATTGGATTATATCAACCTTCTAAACAAAATAATTAGGGTATACGAATGTGAAATGGACTCAGACCTCAATATTGATGACCCCGATATTGAAAAATTTGTGGATATTTCAATACAAAAATACGGAACTATTCAAACTATCTGCCCTCGAGATTTTATGATTGATCCATTTAAGGATGGAAAAAAGTTGATAAAAATATTGGATGAAGTACGAGATGGAACAGTAGATTTTAGAACTATTATCTTAAATGCTATGCAAATATAGTGAAGAAGGACTATTATGGAATATTATACGATCGAAAGTTGCCCAGATAGTAAAATAATAGAGGTGGACAGTAGAGGAAGAAGGTTGTATTATTGTGAAAAATATAACCAGACACTACGTGAAGGCGCACCACTTTGTAAACCATGCCTTGAATTTATGAATTTTGAATTAAAATATCAAAATTTATTTTAAAAAGACATTGAATCTGATACCGAGATTAAGAATAGTATAGTTTCCTCTTTATTTGGGGGTGTTCCACCAGAAATTCGACATTGTTCGTTAATATCTGTTGGTAGAAAAATTGAATTAGAAAATACAAATCAAATAATTAAGAATAACAACGGTTGTATAGTGTATATTAAAGGTGAATTCCGCGAGGGGAAATCTTTTTTTCTGCGTTTATTATGCGATTCACTTTTATCTAAAAATGATTCATTCTGCACGTCTCTTGTAGAACTCGATAATCGTACAACTTTTTATGATTACCCCTCCATTGTTAAGAAAATTATACAAAAATTACATACACCCGATTATCGAGGAAAACATAAATACTTTTCAAATGGATTAGATGCACTTATCTATCGTTTTGTTTTTCAATACTATGAGGATTTTGAAAGAAGGCATGAAACGAGTTTGCACCCCCATGATCTTCATGAAGTGTTAGATAAAATTAAAGAATTATTTAATGAGATATTATTATATAAAAATTATAGTCGTCCAATTGATGAGTTCCTTGAAAATGCAGTTGTTTCAATTGGTGATTATTCTGTTTTCGCAGAATATTTTTCTGAAGATAAAATAAGACCAAATAATGCATTTGACTTATTTCAATTTATTGTTTTTCTTTGCGAGAAGTGTGGGTATAAATTAGTGATAGCAATTGATGAATTAGAAAAATCATTTCGTGATTTTAATCACTTCGATTTGATTAATGCCTTTATAGAAACGTTTCCAAGTATAAACTTTGTTTTTTCTGGTACTCATAATCTCCTTACAGAAGGGGAAGATAGTATAAAAAATATTCACCTTAAATTGTTCCATCATTTTAATGAACATCTAATTAAGCTCGATGAAATGAAGAAAGAAGATTTTATCGATCTTATAAAAAAATTGGAGAGATTTTTACCTCCTCCACAGAAAAATTATTTTAAAGAGGAAATGGAAAATAAAGGGGGCTATAAAACTTTTGTTGAGCAATTTCTTTTGGAATATCCAAATAAAACTATTGTGGATTTTTTAATTTATTTTAAAGAGGTTGTTACGTGAAAAAAGAAGTCGAGAATTGGTTGGAACAAGCAGAACATGACATAGAAGTTGCAGAATACAACCTTAACATCAATTGTTTCAATCCCCAAAACCCCGGGCAAAATTCATTTCCGGTTTTAACTTAAGAATTTAAGAGTAGAGTGACATAACTTA
>JAGXOR010000044.1 GCA_023659785.1 Methanomicrobia archaeon LH_S13 | reverse complement strand
GAAATCATAGAAGGCTTTTTAGGGTTGCAATTCTAACTAATATAACAAAGTCAAGTTAAATAGTGCAAAGTAATCGGGCATCAGGGCAGTTGAAGCGCATGTTTCAACTTCAACAACGTATCACCAAATTCCGAAGGGATAATACCAGTAGCACCTATCGTCTTCGGATGAAGATCAATTTCAAGCACTGCATGGTCATGCCCAAGCCATTTTAATGGCTCGATTGTTCTCGGACCGTTAGTAACCGAAAATATCTCAGCTTTTATTCCATACTTATCCAGAGGCACTGCGTGCGAAATACCCAGCAAAACTGCAAAATCATAATCAGCGTAAAAAGCATCAATCAAAGCAGCAGCTTTCTCCCCTGCAACCGGGTATTCATCCAACCCGCCAATTATATGGTCTATTTTGATACCATCAGCGTCTAATTCGTCCAGAATCTTCACTGAATATCCACGAATCTTTTTCAAGCCCTCTTCCGTATCAAGGTTAGCAATATTGACAATTTGCGAAGGCTCTGCGACTTTATTCACCGCCTTCAAAATGTCTGCAAACATAAAAACTGTCTCCTTCTTCGCATTTAAGACGCATACTCCCTTCTTACCCTTTCCAATAAGCTCAAGCAGCCTGTGTGCAACGTCTATTTTAGAATCCCCTTTAGACGGTGGGATATAACTTTTGCTGGCAGCACCAACTTCTTTTTCTAATTTCGTTGCTGCTTCAAGCATTCTCTTCTGCCGCTCAAACTCCTCTCTGCTAATTATACCTGATTTATAAGCTGATTCTAAGGTCAGGATAACACCCACGGTGTTGTCTCTGTATCCTGCATGCACGTCCGCCGCTATCACCTTACATTTTGCTCCTACTCCGCTATCCTCTACCGCCTGATGCAGGTCTTCGCCTATTATCATGCTCGAACATGTGCCTATCACACCCATCAATTCTGGCTGAAACATCTCTTCTGCTTTTCTCAATACTCTTACAAGGGATTCGTGCCCGCCGAACACAAAATTGGTTTCGTCCATCGCAGAGGTTAAAACGTGCATTCCGTCTTCTTCAAGCAGTCGGCTGTGCTTGAAACTGCATCCTGCGGGACCGTGCATAACCGCAACGTCAGCATCTAAATCACGAAGCGTATAAAGAGCTGCTACAATCGCACTCGGTCTCGGATGCAGTATCGTTTCCATTTCTTCGCTCATGCTCTTTCTTCCTTCCTCCTTTTAGCTTCGTTTCTGAAGGAGAATTTATGATAGTAATACAATATTCATCGACCAAATCTCCTTTCGCGCCACTGGAAATCGCGAACAGCTCTTAGGAGATCTATTTTCCTGAATTTCGTCCAATTAACATCCGTAAAGTAAAATTCGCTGTACACTGATTGCCATATCAGGAAATCGGTTAAACGAGTGGTACCAGACCTGATGACGAGGTCAGGTTCTGATTTGAAGATTAACTCAGATTCAATTAGCTTCTCATCTATCTCTTCAGGCTCTATCTTCCCTGTTTTCACGCGCTTTACAATCTCTTTTATCGCCTTCGTTAGCTCGCTTCTCCCACCCAACCCTATTGAGATATTTATTTTCTTTTCATTGTGGTTCGTGTCGCTCTCGTTATCTGCACCTTTTATAATTTTTGCATACATTGGTTCTATTTCTGGTGTGTCAGCATATATTGCGATAGAAGCTTTTTCTTTACTCATCGTCTTTGTCATGTTCTCCGTGAGGTGTGAGTATGCCTTCTCTAACAATTTCTTATCCATCCCATCGCGGATAACGCTGATGTAAACACTTATAATATCTATTTTCAGCGCATGGCACCACTTTATGAAGTGCCTCAGCTTTTCCAGTCCCCCATCGGAAAAAAGGTCAGTTTCATCTAACACAAGGAGGACATGATTCACGAGGATATGCGAATTCAAGATTCCTCTTTTCAATATTTTTTCATATATGCATGAAATGGGGTTCAACATACGCATAGCGCCGGGAGAGGGATTCGAACCCTCGCTCCCCATAAGGGGAAGTAGGTTAGCAACCTACCGCCTTAGACCTCTTGGCTATCCCGACCATGTCAAGGGCTACCTTTATTTTTGTAGATACAACATATATACTATTTCTTTGGTAAAGCTTTCTTTTTGAAAGAAAGGTTTATTTATAAACGTTTCCACCGCTTTATTAAATCATTCTCCTTTTTAGCCTCAAGTTCAATCCCAAAAACATCAAGCGCCCTTGCCACGATAAAATCCACCATATCGCGCACGGTTTTTGGCTCATGATAAAATGCCGGCGATGCGGGTAGGAGAATAGTACCCGCTTTCTTCACCGTAACCATATTCTCCAGATGTATAAGACTGAGAGGTGTTTCCCTTGGGACAATCACCAATTTTCGACCCTCTTTTAAGCATACTTCTGCAACTCTTGTGATTAGTGTAGTAGATATGCCGGATGCGATACAACCCAGTGTTTTCATGCTGCATGGTGCTATCATCGCTCCATCATGCCGCACTGACCCACTACTTAGCGCTGTTGTGAAGTCAGAATTGTCATATACGTGAGAAGCAAGTGCATATATTTCCTCAAGTTCATATTCTGTTTCGATAGATATTATTTGCTTTGCACTCTCTGAAACGATGAGGTGTGTATCTGCAATGTCTCTCTCTTTCAGCACTTCTAACAGTCTTATTCCATACACAACGCCGCTTGCTCCGGTTATTCCAACTACTATTTTCATTTCAACTTCTTCTCTGAAGAGAAAACCTTAATTAAAAGAGGTTATTTCTAATGGGGTCTAATATTTCATTTAAACACCTTGCTGCATTTGTCTTTATGTCTAAAGGATGTAGCCGCCCACGTACATAATCGAGTTCGAGATCCTCATAGCTTTTATAAATTATATCACCGCCATATTTATCCTTTCTTTCTATCTTCACTTCACCTATATTTTCACCTGGAAATATAGTATGCTTGTATATCTGCAATATCGGATTAGCGTCTGCTACTTCTGGTGGGCAAAACGCATCTAACAATTTTTTCTCCACGCTTTCCTCTGTCTCATGGACCGAGATGTAATTGCCCCGGGATGAAGACATCTTCTCGCCATCTAAACCGATTAATAGCGGAGTATGAATGCAGATAGGGGGTTTAAAACCCAGTTTCAGCAGATTCTCTCTGGAAAGCATGTGTATTTTCCTTTGATCTATTCCTCCCACTGCCACATCTATATCAAGGAATACAATGTCTATTGCTTGCATCAGTGGATATATCGTCTGAGATACTTTACGGTCTTCCGTACTCCTCGATAGCTCATCCATGCTCCTCCTCGCTCGTTTTTCCGTCGTCACCGTAGCGAGCTTTAACACGTTCATCATATATTCCGCATTCATCTGAAAAGAGGAGCCAAAAACGAACTCGGTCTCGTCGCTTAACCCTGCTGCGGCAAAGCATCTCTTGTTATAGTCTGCGGTTTCCTCTATCTGCTCAAAGCTCCCTTTTTCATTCAGATATGCATGTATATCAGCGAGAAGCACGATTATGTGAAAACCAATACGTTGCAGTTCACGCAACTTGTTTAGTATGGGCAAATGCCCGATGTGCACACTGCCACTCGGCTCATATCCTACATACGCTCTTGGCTTTCTCTTTGATAGGGACATTGACGCCAAAGTCTCCTCTAATTCGTCTCTGGTTATTATCTCCTCTACATTCATTTCCAATGGCTTCATTGTTATCTCATCTCCTCCACTATTAAAAATAAAATTCTTTTACTAAGGCATCTTATTTAAACAGATGAACACAAAACTTTTGCACGGGGTTCTTCTCGGCCTCGTTATTCTATCCATCTTATTTGCTTTTGTTGCAAACGGCGGAGGAGAAGTCAAAGGGGATAAAAATGTAATATACGTGCTGAAAATAGAAGGCACGATTAAAGAAGGCACTTCCTTAGACGTAGCAGAAGGATTAAAAGAGGCAGAGGAAATAGGTGCTGAAGCGGTATTGGTCGAACTTGATACGCCTGGTGGACTCGTTGATTCCATGCTTAAAATAACAAAAGCGATTTTGAATTCAAAAGTACCAGTTATTACGTATGTAACGCCAAAAGGAGCGATAGCGGCTTCCGCGGGCTCTTTCATCCTCGCATCAGGCAATATCGCCGCAATGTCACCCGGAACGACAACGGGTGCGGCAATGCCTGTCGAAATAGGTATGGAAGGTAGGAAGGCAGCAGATGAAAAGACAATCAAGTTCTTTGCTGGACACATGGAGAGCATAGCCGCTTCAAGAGGTAGAAACGCAACGCAGGCAAAGCGGTTCGTCACCGAAAATGATGTGCTAATAGAAACTGCTGCTTTAGAAAGAGGAATAATTGACCTTATCGCAATCAATGAAACTGAGCTTTTAAACAAAGTTGACGGAAAAACAGTTAAAATAGGAACTGAGAACAGGACTTTAGCGACAAAAAACGCCTCGTTATATAAAAAGGAAAAGAGTGTGCGCTCTTCTTTGTTAGAAGTGCTCAGCAACCCTCAAATAGCGTTTATCCTTCTAATGGTGGGCATATATGGACTGATTTTCGGGTTCATGTCGCCGGGAACATACGTGCCAGAGATGATAGGTGCGATATGTCTGATTTTATCGCTGTACGGGATGGGGCATTTCGATGTAAATATGTTTGGTGGGCTTTTAATAATTATAGCAGTTATATTATTCATTGCAGAGGCGCTTACGCCTACCTTCGGGATACTTACCACGGGAGGTGCAGTATGCTTGATAATAGGAGCTTTGCTACTACCAAAGGAGCCTTTCCTCTTTAGCCCACAGTCGGACTGGTTTGAAGGATTCTTACTAACTATAATAGGAATTACGGTTGCATCCGCGGTTTTTTTTGGCTTTGCCGTGGGAGCGGTGTTGAAGGCGAGAAGAAGAAAAGCAAAGGTAGGTGGTGAAGAGCTTATCGGGAAAATAACGAAGGCTGAGACCGATATTGATGAAGAAGGTGGCACGATAAAAATACGAGGCGAGATATGGAATGCTCGAACACTGGCGGGGGAAAGTATAAAAGAAGGCGGAAAAGTGGAAATTGTGGACAGAGAAGGGTTAACGTTGATTGTTAAAAGGAAATCGAAATCGTGAGGTAATAACAGAACAGATGGACATTTTATTAGGAGCACCGGTATGGTATGGCAACCGCCCATTCAAGAGGACGATAGAAGAGCTTTACAAGCTTGAACTGGATTATTTCGAGTTTTCGCTTGATTATCCATTACCTGATTGCATGGAAGAAACAGAGAGGAAAGAGATAAAGGAGCTGTTAGAGGAATTTGGATTGAAAATTGCTTTTCATTCTCCGCTTGACATATCGGTAACGCATCCAAGGGATGAAGTAGCGGATGCAAGTATGACGGTTTTGAGGAGGTGCATGAATTTTTCTGCGGATTTCCTGCCTATATCGCTGTACTACAATTTACATTTGAATCCGAGGGTTTCCACGTTTAAGCTCGATGAAGTGAGGGAAGAGATAATAATAAAAAGTCTTGATAGATGCGAAGAGATAGCAGAAATGGCTTCTGAGTTCGGTTTACTGGTTAGTGTGGAGAACGATTTAGTTCCTTTTGAATGGTCTGACTTGATATTCGAAGCTCTTTCTCTTTCAGCTACAAATTTATATCTCACCTTCGATGTAGGGCATGCGATAATGGCAGAAGAGACACATCCGAAAATAAAAAGGGGAGGTGGTAGTTATCTCGATTATCTTAAGAGGTGGGTGGAAAGATGCAGAGATAAAATACGGGTGGTGCATTTGCACGATTGCAGTCTTACGGAGAAGCAAGACCATTTATCCATAGGTAGGGGGGAGTTGGATTTTGATGCTGTATTCGACCTTTTGAAATCAACAGATTGTAAATATCTGGTGATAGAGACTTTTTGGAGGAATAAAGATAAAGAGGAGATGACCTACGAGGAGTTGAGAAGGAATGTGGAGTTTTGTAGAAGTTACTTGTAGATGGGGTAACGTAAAGGAAAAGCTGGAAGCCCCATGCGTAAGCGTGGAGAGGACGTCAGCCTTTTATAACACCAATGCCTCTGACAGCCGCTACTCTTTTTGCTATTCCTGACACTTCACAACTACGAATCACCACCTCTGGGTCTTTATAAGCCGCTGCTACTTCCTCTGCCAGCTCGCCATATTTATCAAACGGAATTCCCTTCTTTTTTCTCACATCTCTCTTGGTTCGTTCTCGCGTTTTTACTATTATATTCCGCTTAGCTAATTCTTCTTTCACTTCGATCCCTCTGTATTTCCTCATTGCCGCTGTCCTGCTCATCTCTCTGCCGGAACCGTGAGCACAGCTTCCAAAAGTCTCTTCCTTTGCCACCTCTGTGCCCACTGCTAAAAAACTGCGTGTGCCCATCGAACCAGGAATCAACACCGGCTGACCAATGTTTCTATAAAAAGGTGGCAATCGCTCGTCGTCCGCGGGGAAAGCCCTCGTCGCTCCTTTCCTGTGCACACACAGCTTCTTCCTTTTCCCGTTCACCACATGCTCTTCCTCTTTCGCTATGTTATGCGCAATATCATACACCAGCTTTATTTCCATATCCTCCGCTGAGCTGCGAAGCACGTCTTCAAACACTTTTCTTACCCAATGAGTTGCAAGCTGCCTGTTCGCAAAGGCGTAGTTCGCACACGCGCACATCGCCTCAAAGTAATCCATGCCCGTGTCGCTGCTTAAATATGCGCAAGCCAATTGCCTCTCCAGACCGAGTATTTGTGATAAGGTTGCATTTTTGCTCATCTCGCGTTCGAAATTCCTTAAGTAGTAGGTGCAAACGCCATGTGAAAAACCTCTACCTCCTGTATGAATCAAAACAATCACCTGTCCCTTCTCGTTTATTCCATACGCCTTCGCAAGCGGCACATCAAAAATATCATCCACCACCCCCACCTCTAAAAAATGATTCCCAGAGCCGAGTGTGCCTAATTGGGGAACACCTCGCTTCTTCGATTTCTCATCTATCTTCTCAGGATTCGCAGCTTCTAATCTCCCTCCCTCCTCTGTTCGCTCTATATCTTCTTCCCAGCCATAGCCGTTCTCAATGCACCACTCCGTGCCGCCTCTCAGCACTTCGTCTAATTGACTATACGATAACCTCTCTTTCCCGGACAGCCCAAGCCCTGCGGGAATATATTCAAATAAGCCGTCTAATATCTCTGACAGATGAGGTCTGACATCCTCCTCCATCAGATTGGTGCGGATGAGCCTTACGCCACAGTTTGAAACCACGAAACAGTCAGCCACAAAATTGTGGCTCTTGTCTTTTACTGTAAAGTCGTACACTCTTTCATTAAACTTATACTCTCCCATTTCCACAATTTTATCGTAAACAACTTCGCCATCCGAAAAATTCTGCAAAAATTCTTCATACTTGATGAAGCCAAACGGTGGTCTGGCTCCTGTAGTTTCCTCATACAAACTCCTCTCGATAAATCTCCTGTTAAGGCGTCCTCGATATATCTCTTCCAGTTCGTTAATTCTCTTCTTTCCTCGAAGTGTTCTTATTTCCGCTCTCAAACGTTCTCTCTCCCGGATAGCTGCTATTTTTAGCCTCGTATAAACGATAGCAGCCATCGCAAACTGCCTTCTTTTCCTGTTGTATTCATAGCCTACCCTTGACAGAAGCCTGATAAAATTATCTGGATTTGCCTTAACCAAGAGTCTGTAAACTCTCCGATCTCCTGTTTCCTCCGCGATCGAGACAGTCGAACTCACACCTAACTCAGTCAGCATCTCTTGTAATTCGTTCAGGAATTCGTCGCTTCCTCTCTTCTTGCCCTTGCTCTTAGACCGCTTCACCTCAGGCATGCAGAAATTGTAGCCATTCGAGCTCTTTGATTTTGACATTTCCGCTCCGAAATAAGTAGCTAAGAAAAGCCGTTTCATCCATTTAGGTAGCCTGAGCAGCCATTTGGGGACGTGTAAATCCGTCTCAGTTTTCTTTCCCCTCGGGTAACCAAGCGCAAATAGAAGTTCAGCAAGACTACGAGCAGACACTTTTAGACATGTCTCCTTTCGGCAGAACTCATATCCCTTGAGGCTATGCATTCGTTGTCGCTCATAAATACCGCCCGTGTATCCTAAAACACGAATATCCCCTTTTATCTCCTCCAAATTCTCCCTATCTCCATAAAAGAATACATTTTTATCGTAAACGGTTCCCTCTCCCAGTAAGTATCCAAAAATCTTCATGAGGTACGGCAACTTAGCATTATCTGCACAGAGTGGGATCAGTCTCCGCTTTTTTAACTCCGCCGCTACTACCTTGCTGAACTCTTTCCCAGATACAATCTCAAATCCCGGTGGTCGCGCATATTCCACACCTTCAAACGGATGTATCCCCACAGCCTCTCCGAGCGAAAGATTTCGCGCCTCCTTCATCCCATGCTGTCTTGTAAGAACTGGGTGGTCTTTGGAGAGACTTAGCTCAAAGCCTGCCGCTGTTCTGATCTTTAGCATTCTGTCTTCTCTCCGGTTTAGCGTTAGCACAACCTCCGTGGGCTTCGCATGCCACTGGTCCAGTACAACGACCGACTCACTCGGTAAAACCTTCTCAATTTCTATCCAATATCCAAGTGGGCTCAAGACCTTGGTGCTCCCCGGAAGACAGTTGATGTCGTAGCCAACTCCACCAGGCGATATAACACCCTCTTCAAAGTCCGTAGCCGCTACGCCGCCTATTGGGAATCCATATCCTTGATGCCCATCGGGCATAACCATCGAATATTTTTCTATACCTGGAAGCGAAGCGACGTTGATCGTTTGCTGTAGCGTTAGGTCACTTTTCATTTTATCTAATATTCCTTCAGCAGCGTATATCCTCGCTGGCACTCTCATGTAGTCTTTATACGACTGTGGCACTTCCCACACATCGTCTCGTATCTTTCTAACCGGAATATCTTTATCCCTGTTCATCGCGGAAAAACGTCTCACCTTCCTTTAGCTTAATTTCTGATTTGGTTTTATTTATAGTTTTAACTTATGTCTTTCTCTTAACTTGCTTTCTTCGCCGCCAGTTCAACAGCCCTTGCCACACTTAAGCTCGGTCTTATCGTTGCTACTGGGATATTAACTACCTTTTCAACGGTGGAACTAACGATTGGTGCGCACACAAGTGCTGATGCACCATCCCTTTCCGCTTTTATTGCCCCTATTATTACTTCTTCTATGCTCGTAACTGAATATTCTTTAACGTCAAAGGTATCTTTTCCCGTGTTCACGGTAGTTTTTTCCAACACTTCCAGGCAGCCTCGCGAGC
>JAGXOR010000043.1 GCA_023659785.1 Methanomicrobia archaeon LH_S13 | reverse complement strand
AATTGATAGCATCACACGAAGAGGTTTGAAACAAAATGGTTGAATCTCATAACCTACCTGAAAATGAGATAGCAGAAGTGATTTTGATTATCAAGAAAAGAGCCGATAATTTTAAGCAGAAGATCAACGAGCTAAAAGAAGCGATGGCACTGCACTTCGCTTGGGACGATATTTGATATTTAGATTCACTCCTCAGCAATTGATTCACACCCGCTCAAACCCCCTGTGCAAATCCCATTCCCTCGCAATATCTATTGCTTCCCTGTATTCACTCATCTTTATCCCCCTGTTCAGTTCCTCATACTCATACGCTTTATACATGGGTCTATATTGCAGCATTATATTTACATACGATTCATTAGATATTTCAGTAGCGATGAACTTTAAAACTTCAGCAGAGCCTGCTAATCCATTCGGAAGCACCAAATGCCTTATCAGCAGCCCTCTCCATGCTATTCCACGGTCATCCACTTTTAAATCCCCAACCTGACGATGCATTTCCTTTACCGCTTCTTTACATCTATCGAAGTAATCAGGCGCATTGGAATATCGCTTTGCATTTTCCACGTCGCCATATTTTATGTCCGGCATGTAGATGTCCACGATATCATCCAACAACTCTATGGTGCTTTTCGATTCGTATCCACCGCAATTATAGACGAGAGGAATATGAAGACCTTTTTCTATCGCTATTTTCAGCGCTTTTACGATTTGCGGTATGTAATGAGTAGGAGTGACAAAATTGATATTATGGCAACCTCTTTTTTGCAGACTGAGCATACCAAGCGCAAGTTCCTCCTCCGTTACCCTTTGCCCATATCCTAAGTGACTTATGTCATAATTTTGGCAGTATATGCAGCGCAGGTTACAGTTAGTAAGAAATACCGTTCCAGAGCCATGCGAGCCAACTAACACGTCCTCTTCTCCATAATGCGGCTGCACGCTGGACACCATCAAATTTTTATCAGATTTGCAATACCCCTTCTCGTCTTTGTTTCTGTTGACGACACATTCTCTTGGGCATAGTTTACACTCATTCAGTATAGCTTCGAGTTTCTTTATTCTTTCTTCAAGCTCCCCACATTCGTAAGTTTCAAGATAAAGAGGTGCATATATTGCTTTTTCCATTTGTTACCTTAATTTAATACTTGTATAGCAGAAATAAAAAAAACCTCGAGATTTCACAAGAAAATGAAGCCGAGATTCATGATGCAGGATACAGGATGTAGGGAAAAAAACGAATAAGTTCTTTTGGTAAAGCTTTTCTTTCTAAGAAAAGGTTTCTCGTGAAAATCCGTGTAATCTGGGGGGTTACAAAAAGCGCTATACAAACAAAAAATCTTATAATTTTGACCAGATACCTTTCTCCGTAATCACCGCCGCTATCAACGCAAAAGGAGTAAAATCAAACGCAGGATTGTAAACCTTCACGTCAAGCGGCGCAATTTGCTTCCCACCGAAAAATATCAACTCCTCGGGACTCCTTTCCTCTATCTCAACCTCCTTATAACTCCTTTTCAAGTCGAAACTGGAAAGGGGAGTGGCAACGTAAAAAGGTATGTTGTGCTCTTTCGCTACTACTGCGTGCATGTAAGTCCCTATCTTGTTTATCACTCCCTCTTTAACCACTCTATCTGCTCCCACTATCACCTTATTCACTTTACCTTCTCTCATCACCGCTGCACTCATGCTATCAGCGATTAGCGTAACCGGGATTTCGTCTTGTAGCAGTTCCCATGTAGTTATCCTCGAACCCTGATTCAACGGTCGCGTCTCGCACGCTATTACTTCTATTCTTTTGCCTTTCTGTACCGCAGTTCTTATTACGCCCAGCGCAGTTCCCCAATCAACGCAGGCTAACCGACCTGCATTGCAGTGCGTCAACACGACATCGCCATTTTCCAGAAGCTCGCTTCCGTAATCCCCTATTTTTTTGTTCATCGCAACGTCTTCGTCTGCTATTCTTTGCGCCTCTTCCAGCGCATGCGTTTTCATCTCTTGCGTGGTTCTCCCACGCATTGCTGCGTTTAATGCTCTGTTGACACCGTAAGAGAGGTTGACAGCAGTAGGTCTTGCTTTTTTGAGTCTTTCTACCTCTTTTATTATATCGCTCTTGCTCTTTTCATTTATACAGGCTAAAACAACACCGAAAGCACCTGCAGCGCCCAGTGCAGGTGCACCCCGCACCTTTAATCGCTGTATCGCATCTATCAGCTGCTCTAATGCCTTGCACTCCAATATATCGTATTCTGCGGGCAGTAACGTCTGGTCTATTAGTTTTATCGAATCTTTTTCCTCATCCCATTCTATTGTTCGCATTGTTTTATCGATATCCTTGACAAAAACGCGAAGCTAATCAGCATATTTCAAGAGTTCTACTGCTTCACCAACGACTTTGCCGAAACTCCGGCGTTTTAGTTCCTTTTTTCCCTCACATAAATAAATAATCTGTTCACCTTGATTATAAATTGTTATTGTTTGCAATGGCGGTTCACTTGACATTTTCTTTTTTTAATCTATCCGTTCTTTCCATATATCTATATACAACATATCCACAAATCAGTCCAATTAATATAGCACACCCATTAGACATTTATTTCTTCCATTTTTCTAAGATAAATCAAATAATCTTGGAGATTTGAACACTATTAGAAATTCTTTAATCCGCCTTTCTGCTAATTTTACATATTCTCCGTCTATGTCATACCCAACATAATGCCTATTTGTTTTTATTGCTGCTATTGCCGCTTGTCCACTTCCGATGAAAGGATCTAAAACAAATTCTCCTTCATAAGTATAAAGTTGAATTAACCTGTAAGGAAGCTCAACAGGGAAGGGTGCTGGATGCCCTACTTTATGAGCAGGCTCTGCTGGAAATGTCCAAACACTTTTAGTAAATTCAAGAAATTCCTCTTTGGAAATGGTATTTTTTCTCTTGTTACTATTTTTTCTACTAAACATGCCTTTAGAAAAAACTAAAAGGTACTCGTGAATATCCCTTAAAGTTGGATTGGCGGCAGAAAGCCAACTACCCCATGCTGTTGAGGGACTTGCACTTGATGCCTTGTTCCAAATAATCTCTCCTCTCATCAAAAATCCCAAATCAAGCATGTCTTTCACTATAAAAGCATGAAGAGGGATATAAGGTTTCCTTCCTAAATTAGCTATGTTAATGCATGCCCTACCTCCCGGAACGAGCACTCTGTAAACTTCTCTCCACACCCTTTTTAAGAATTCTAAGTACTCTTCAAGTGTAAAATCTTCGTCATATTCTTTAACCACATTATAAGGTGGTGAGGTTACCATCAGATGAACGCTATTGTCAGGCAACTCCTCCATATTTTCAGAAGATTTACAAAAGATTTTATCCAAGAACTGCAATGGGATAAGATTTTCTACGTATTTGACCTTTTGCTCTTTAGGTAACCCTTCATATAGTTTGCTCGTGTAAAAAGCTGTAGAATCGTGATTTATTCTGCCTGGAGAACCGAAAGAGCTTGTTTGAGTTCCTCTTTTTCTTCGATTCGTTTTCATCTTTAATCCTCCCTCCAATAATCTACCCACCTTTTGTAAGGATTATAATCTACTTTTGTTTTTTGCCATGATATTTCAACCTACAAGCTTTTTATCCTCAAATATTTCTATTAAGCGACTTGGCATTTACTATTCCTCCACATAGCAAAACTTTCATATATTCCCCAGCATCTCCTATTTTACTTCATAATCCATAAGCTTAATGGCGGATTCTTGTAAAACCTGAATCTACCTTTGTGGAGTGTTAATTTTATATACTTCTCTCATCATCCCCAAACCAGCACACCGGATCCTCAGCCAGATAATCACCCGAAGTAGCGTAAGCTCTTGACCTGCACCCACCACATATTCTCTTATATTTGCAAGTTGCACAATGTCCCTTCACTTTTCTCGCCCGCAACGCCTTAAACATCTCAGAATTCCTGACAATGTCCAAAAACCCCTGCTCTCTTATATTCCCCGCTTTTGCAGGCAGATATGCACATGGCGTTACGTCACCATTAGGAAATATGTGAAAGCGAGTGATACCAGCCGTGCATCCTGTAAACTCAATCCCATCCTTACGGTCCACAAGCCCCTTATCCTTCAGATAAGCCCAGTACTGCGGATTGCATATCGGTTTGAGCCATACATTCACCTCCTTTTGTTTATCCGCCACGTAGTCAAAGAACTTCATGTTCTCTACCGTGGATAAACAAGCCTCAGAAATCGCCTTGCCTCGACCCACGGCAATCAAATAAATAAGGTAGATTCGCCATAGACTCAAATCGTCTGCAAACTTGATTATTTTTGGTAGCTCACTGTAATTATCTCTCGTGACCATCGTGAAGAGTTGAGTTGCAAGCCCTGCATCTCCACATGCTTTCATACCGCGCAGCACGTCTTCAAAAGCGCCATAAACACCTCGAAGCTCATCATGCGCGTTCCCCATCCCATCAATGCTCATCGCGGCACGTTCCAAACCCGCTTTCTTTAAGTTCTCCGCAACTTCCTTCGTTATCAGTGTCCCGTTCGTCGCCATCACCACCTGCATGTCGAAAGACGATGCATATTCGATGAGGTCATAGATGTCGTCACGCAGCAAAGGCTCGCCACCCGTAAATGCGAATTTTACGTGTCCGAGTTTAGCGGCTTCTTCGATGATACCAAATCCCTCTTCTGTCGTGAGCTCCTCTCCTCTCACATCGGCAATCGAGCAGTGTTTGCACTTCAGGTTACATCTCTTCGTGACTGCCCACACGACCTCGCCGGGCAAATAGCTGAAACAGCCCGTGCCAACCGCATCGTTTGCAAATAGTTCGCCTTTATGCTTCTCTATCCAGCTTTTCAATTCTACTGCCGACATTATGAATATGAATATGTTTAAGGAAAAAGGATGTCTAAGGGTGGTCTCGCAAAAAATCCTGCTCGTTCCGCCATTCGATAGAGTTCATCGTGTGCTTTTACAACTTCTTCGGGCATTTCATACGTGTATTTATTCACGTACATCAGTGCGAATTTCTTAACCAGCTCTTTATCCGCACCTCTTGCGTATTTCATTGCATACTGCAACGCTTCTTCTACATTGTCCAGCGCATACTGAATGCTTTCTCGCATAAGCACAAGAAATTTACGTTGCGTCCCCTCATGAATATCCCGTTTTATGGCGTTAATGCCAAGAGGCAAAGGCAGCCTCGTTTTCTCATGCCACCAGTCCCACAAATCGAGTATCTTTACAAGACCGTGTTGTGCGTAAGTTATCTGACCTTCATGGATTACCAATCCTGCATCCACGTCCCCTCGCTTCACCGCGGGGATAATCTCGTCAAATCGCATTTCAACCGGCTGGAAGCCATCAACTGCCAGCTTTAGCAGCAGATTCGCAGTGGTGTATTTCCCGGGCACTGCAATACGTTTCCTTTCCGAATCATTTTCCCTATTCGCAACGACTACCGGACCATATCCATCACCTACGCTTGCACCAGCAGACAGAATCCGGTACTGCGAATGGAAAAAGGCATAAGCGTGGGCTGATAGCGCTGTGACGTCTAGCTCACCTCTAAAAGCTCTTTTGTTCAGCGTTTCGATGTCTTCAACTACTTGTTTTAATTCAAAATCAGCACTGATTTTACCGCTTAGCAGTCCATAGAACATGAATGCGTCATCCGCATCTGGTGTGTGTGCTATAATCATGGTTTGGTTTAGTATTTTGGGTGTGGATATAAAAAGGTTGTGCAAAGTTTTAAAATTCCCTTATCGCTGCTTTCGTGACCTCAACAAACTTCTCCATCAATTTCTCCTTTATCCCCTCCGTTGCACCTTCTACTGTCACCCTTATCAAAGGCGAGGTATTAGAAGCTCTTATCAACACCCAGCCTTCCTCCAAAAAGTCTATTCTTATTCCGTCCATCGTGTTTATCCGGTCAGCGCCATATCCGTATGCTAACCGCTCAGCGAGAGTGTGCATCACCTCGAACTTCATCGTATCATCACATTCAAGGTTCATCCTCTCCTTAGGAAACGTTGGCAAGTAATCCACGAGTTCTGATAACTTCTTTCCCGTTTCTGCCAGTATCTCCGCTATTTTTAGTGGTATTACTATCGCATCGTCAAACGGGAATAACGAGGGAATAACGTAATGCCCGCTTGACTCTATACCAAGCACTGCGTTTCTTTCGTTCGCTTCTTTTGTCAGGAAAGTATGACCCACCGGTATTCTTTCTATTTTACCACCCAGCTTTTCTAACTCACGCTCGATAAGCATTGAGCATTCAACGTTTGCCAGAACAATTCCTTTTCTATCCCGTAATAAATTCTTAGCAATGATAACGCCACACTGGTCTGCACTCAGCATTCTTCCCTTATCATCTACAATTGCCGCTCTATCTCCATCGCCATCAAAAGCAGCGCCAAAATCAGCTTTTTTACGTTTTACCTCTTCTTTTAACGTTCCTAAACTATCCTCCGTGAGTTCAGAGGGTCGGTTAGGAAAAGAAGCGTCAGGATTTACAAACAGCAGCGCATCGGTCTTTAGTTTTATTCGTTTCATCACGTCTGGCGCTACCAATCCCATGCTTCCGTTTCCGCAATCCAGCACGATTCTCCTCTCTTTAAAAATGTTCTTGCCTTTACTCTCAAATCGTTCCGCTATGTATTCTATATACTCATTCTTCAAATCCACCTCTTGATAGTTGCCGACTTCATTCCAGTAAGCTCGTCCTTCATGTTCTTTCCCTTCCATCACTATATCTCGTATCTGTCCATTCTCATCGGCTGAAAACCCTATTCCTGCTCCTGTATAAAACTTCACGCCGTTCCATTCGGGTGGCAGATGCGATGCCGTCACATAAGCAGTTATATCCTTCCTGAGCTGCCAGCCGGAGAAGGCAGAAACGCCAAATGAGGTTGTTCCTGCACTGGTCACGTCCATACCTGAAGAGAGCAACCCCGAGATAAGCGTGTTTGTGAGTACCCGGGAGGAAGAGCGTATGTCGTTACCAACAACCACCCCCTTTTTGCCTCTCTTTTTCGCATACGACCCCAGTGCCAAGCCTATTTTTAGCATCGTCTCAGGGTACAGGTCGTCATTGAAAATACCTCGTATGTCATACGCCCGGAATATGTGCGCAGGTATTTGTTTTTCGTGCATTGTCATTATACATGACACTCTTTGGCAGAAGTACTAAAAAATATAAATTTCTTTGATCAAACTTTCTTAGGGGAAAAAAGTTCGTGTCGAAAATAAAAGCACTCTGGGCGTTAACGAGGACTGAGCATGGATTGATGTACGGGTGTGGGGTGCTAATAGGGATAGTCATAGTAGATAAAACAGTGCTTTTCAGCGAACTTGCCTTGTTCGGGTTCTTTACTACTTTTCTACTCGAAGCAGGCACGTTTGCGTTAAACGATTACTGTGACCTCGAATCAGACCAGGCTAACCAGAGGATGGATAGGCCATTGGTGAGAGGAGAGCTAAGAAAAGAAGAGGCATTGTTGATTGCGTGCGTTGCCATCGCCGCAGGGCTTGCCTTCGCAGTGTTCTTGAACCGTATATGCTTCGCACTTGCGGTTCTATTAGCCGTGATGGGTGTTCTTTATGACATAAAAATGAAAAAATTCATCGCAGTAAGTAATTTTTATATCGCGGCTACGATGGCGATACCGTTTATCTTTGGCGGATTACTCGCATATGCGCCAGAGCGAACAGAAATGATGCGCTTCCTCCTTATCCTCGCTTCCATCGCTTTCTTTGCGGGTTTCGGAAGAGAAGTGATGAAAGACATAGCAGATATGAAAGGAGACGCGCTAAGAGATATAAGAAGTATCGCAAGGGAGTATGGGGTAAATAAAGCAAAGGATATTACTGTTTTTTCTTATTCCCTCGCAGTCATACTGAGTGCGGTTCCTTTTTTCCTGGTCAATACCCCTTACTTTTTAAATCTTGCCTATTTACTCCCTGTTATGGCTGCGGATGTGTTGTTTGTGCATACGTGCATCAAACTCAAATCTTTTAGAAGAAGGTTTGATTCTTTTGATATAAATTATAATTATTTGAGGAAAGAGACGTTAATAGCGCTGGGTATTGGATTAATTGCATTTGTAAGTGGCACTCTGTTTTAACTTCTTCCTATCTTCCCTCAATAATCTCTCCTATGCTACAACATCTTGAGTGAAAGAAAAAAGACAATAGCTGCAATTATCATCAATACTATCGCTAAAATCATCACGAGCTTTAATACGGCAATGTCCGTACCAAATATAATGGGTATCGGACCAATCATAATGACGCCACCGCCTCTCACACATGCCTCTGGCTTTTCCATACCCTTGCTCCCAGTCTTCCATGCTTGTTGGTAAGTCATGCTAACTATCCCTGCGAGGATGACCAGAATTCCTATACACACGAGCAGAAAACCCAATGTTAGTATTTTCATCTTTTTTTATAATTTTATAACTATGCATAAAATACTCCCCTCACCGTTCTACCTCAGTGCTCTCAAATAAATAAGAACCTACGCACACCATGCCAATTGAAAACGCAGATATTACCAAAAAATCGAGCAAAACAGAAAAATCTGAAGCTCTTGCTCCGAGCAAAATGCCTCTTAAACCATCTACACCATACGTTAGCGGATTAGCATAACAAACCGGAGTGAGCCAGGAAGGCAATGCTTCCACCGGAAACAAAGCGCCGGAGAGTAAAAAAACGGGGAACATAACGAAGTTTAATATCAATGAAAAACCTTCCATGTCTCGCATCCGCGAAGCGAAAATCAAGCCCAATCCGATAAAAGTAAATGAAATCAAACACATGAACCCCACCGCGAGAATAAAGGGAATCACACCAGCGATTTTAATGCCCAGCAGAGTACTTAACGCTAAGATTAAAATACCTTGCATTACGGAAACGGTACTGCCGCCCGCTATCCGCCCCAGGACGATAGAAAGTCTCGATACAGGTGCCACCATCACCTCCTTAAGAAATCCAAACTCCTTATCCCAGAGAACGGAAATACCTGTGGACATCGAACTGAAAAGCATGGTCATCCCTATTATCCCTGGTGTGAGAAACTCGACATAATTCATACTTGCCAGTATCCCAGGTATAGAAGCGTGTCCAAAACCTATTCCGAGAAATACGAGGAAGAATATCGGCATTCCTAATGCACCAACGACTCTGCTCTTTGCCCTCCACGTCCCTTTCATCTCTCTGAGCCACAGCACGTAAATCGCCTGAAAACTTATTGACATTTTTTTGTCTCTTTCTGCTATTATTAATAAAATCGGGGATAAAAAAGTTTTTATCGTCTTTGGATTAAATATCGCATAATGAAATAAAGACATTATAGTTACCACTTATATAGAAAATTATTCCCTCCTAACCAAAAGGAATATCTAAG
>JAGXOR010000042.1 GCA_023659785.1 Methanomicrobia archaeon LH_S13 | reverse complement strand
AATTGATAGCATCATACGAAGAGGTTTGAAACAAAATGGTTGAATCTCATAACCTAAAAAGGTAAAGAGAAGAGAGAACATGATAACCATAGCAATACCAAAGGGCAGTTTAGAAGCGCAAACTCTGCTGTTATTCAAGCAGGCAGACTTGGAAATAAAAGTAACAGATAGAGAATACAGTCCGAGGATAGACGATTCGAGGATAGAGCGCGTGAAGATATTAAGACCGCAGGAAATACCGGAATACATTGAAAAGGGGTACTTTGACGTTGGCATAACAGGCAGAGATTGGATAGCGGAGAGAGATGCGGACGTAGTGGAGATAGCGGATTTGACATATAGCAAAATGGCAGAAAAAGAAGGTAGTGTGAAAATCGTTCTGGCAGTGCAAGCTGAGAGACCAGGTATAAAAGAAGCGAAAGACGTCCCGCCACAAAGTAAAATAAGCACTGAATATCCCAACCTCACAAAATCTTTCTTTGACAACCTTGGGATTCCCGTGCAGATATTTTTCTCTTATGGCGCTACTGAAGCGAAGGACATGATGGACGGTATAGTCGAGCTCACGGAGACAGGGGAGACGTTGCGGAAGAACAACTGGCGGATTATACACACAATACTAAAATCATCCACGAAGTTAATAGTGAATAAGGATTCGTGGGCAGATGCGAAAAAGAGGCGCGAGATAGAAGAGATAAGAACCTTGCTTTCCGGCGTGATAGAAGCGAGGGGTAAGATATTGCTCAGCATGAACGTTGCGAAGGCTAAGTTGAAAGAAGTGGTGTCCGTGCTACCGGCAATGAAAAGACCAACTATTTCCGAACTTTACGAGCAAGGCTATTACGCCGTGGAAACGGTGGTGAGCAAGCGTGACGTGAATATTTTAATACCGATGTTGAAAAGCATGGGTGCCGAGGACATTATTGAGATAGATATAACCAAAATAGTACGGTGATTTTAACTTTATAAGCCAAAAAGCCCCATGCGTATGCGTGGGGAGGACGTCACCCCACTTCAACTCCTTCTCCTTCTCCTTCTCCCTCTCCAACTGGTTTCTTCGTAGTAGGCAATCGCTTCATCTCCTCCAGCGCTTTCACTCGCAGTATGTTCGTAGAACGGACATGATAGACAGGGTCCCCGGTCATCGGGTCGTGGTCCGCAGTGCGAATAATACTGCTCACAATCGTCTTAAACTTCAATACCGTGCCGTCTTCCAACTTATATTCATTCCAATCCTCTTTTATCGTCTCAAAGTCCACATCCTTCGCTTCTATTTCTCTCCCTTTTGGTAAACGCACTTTCAATTTTTTCACCTCTTTTCAAGTATTGCTATGTACCTATTTAAACTTTTATGAACTCGGTATTTGTGATTTTCGAGGATACGGAAATTGTACTCACGGGAAAGGGAATAAATGGAAGAAGAATTTGAGATGACGACCACTTTTCCTCTGGCTTTAAGCACACGGTGTATTTCATTCAACACATTCTGGTACAGACGTTTGAGAAACCCCGAGCGTGAGTCCGTAGTAAAGTAGCCCGAACCGGAAATTAAAGATGATCTGCCGTAAGGCATGTCGGTCACGATGGCATCAACGCTATTATCTTGCAATGCTATTTTAGAAGCGTCTCCTACGATTAAATCTCCATTCAGTCCATAATCCCTTAGGTTCTCTTCAGCCCCTTTCACCATCTTCTCCTGCACGTCTATCCCTATTATTCTCGCCCCTATCAGACCTGCTTCTATCAATATCCCACCAGTGCCACAGAAAGGGTCAAGGAAAAGCCCCCTTTCTTTTATACCGCTGAGATTAACCAGAGCACGAGCGAATTTTGGCATTATGACACCGGGCGAAAAGAAAGGTCTTAAATGCGGTTTCCGTGCCTCAAATTGCTTCTTATCCACGGAGTGTAAGAGCAAACAAAAGAAGCACGTTTGTTTTGTGAACAGGAGAACAAACGTTTTAGATGGATTCGTGAGATTCACTTTATAACCTTTTTGTTGTATGATTTCCCCCACTTTTCTTTCTAAATCCGTTTCTAGCGGTTTTACTTTAACGTTAACACGCACTGCAAATGTATGCCCTTGTTCCATAATATCGTCTATATCAGCATTTTTAATGAGTTTTGGCATTTCCCCTTCTTCGGGCTTCCCCTCTCCCCTTATTCCGTATACGCAGTGCGTCATCCCTAATCGCTTTGATAGAACATCGAGAAGTTCACTATCAGGCGAAAGTTGTGCATCAATCACCAATATCCCATCAGAGAACATATTCTCAGCATACGCGATGCTTATGCTTAAAGCGTGTAAGCATGCCAAAACCTCGGATTTCGGCAGTGTTTCATGCTCGAGAGACAGTTCAAAAGCAAGTTGCATTTTTAACTTTATATATTATGTTTGTATATCTATTACCAACCTGCAAGGCTGAAAGAGCTGGTAGGTAGCAGGGGGGGGGGGCGACCCCGGTGCGCCTGTGGAGACCAAGACCTCCGTAACCTGCAAGGGGATCGAGTCTGGTTGAAGAAGCAGGAACACCCATGCGTAAGCGTGGGGAGGACGTCATTAGAGATAAATCATCATGGAGATGAGAAAGAAAAATGGGGATAGAAATTGAAAATCTCAGACATGGAAAAGAACTTTTGAAACGCGGGTTTGCTTCCTTGCAAAAAGGAGGCGTGATTATGGACGTGACGAGTGTAGAACAAGCGATAGTGGCGGAGGATGCAGGTGCTATTGCCGTTATGGCGCTGCATGCCGTTCCTGCGGATATCAGAAAAGCAGGAGGTGTAGCAAGAATGGCTGACCCCGCGGTCATCTCAGAAATCATTGATGCGGTTACGATACCGGTAATGGCAAAATGCCGTATAGGACATTATGTGGAAGCGGAAATACTGGAAGCGTTGGGCGTTGATATGGTGGATGAGTCTGAGGTGCTAACACCGGTGGATACGCATCACGTGGATAAAAGAGGGTTTACAGTGCCTTTTGTCTGCGGTGCTCACGATTTAGGAGAAGCGTTGAGAAGAATAGAGGAAGGAGCGGCGATGGTAAGAACGAAAGGTGAAGCAGGGACAGGAGACGTGAAGGAAGCAGTCCGGCATATGAAATTGATTATGGGTGACATAAGGTCGCTAAAAGGTAAGAGTGGGGAAGAGTTGAAAGACGTTGCGAAAGAGCTGAAAGTGTCCGTTGAATTGGTGCAGGAGACGGCGGAATTGCAGCGATTACCAGTGGTGAATTTCGCAGCCGGTGGAGTTGCAACACCTGCTGATGCCGCTCTTATGATACAGCTCGGAGCAGATGGTGTTTTTGTGGGTTCCGGGGTTTTCAAGTCGGAGAATCCACCCATGATGGCTTCTACAATTGTGGAAGCGGTGAACAACTTTGATAATGCAAAGAAACTTGCGGAGATTTCTAAAGGGTTGGGAACACCGATGAAAGGGATTGAAGTGAGTGCTTTGAGAGAGGAGGAGATGTTGCAGGTGAGAGGGTGGTAGTCCCTGCTCAAAATTCGGGGGAAATTTTGAAGAGACGGTAAAAAATGAAAAGTGCAAAGTGCAAATTGAGGTATTATTATTATTGATGAGACATGAGACTTTACTTAGGAATTTAATGATTTAGCAAATCCCCTGCTACCTTCCTCACTGCCTCTTCCGAATTATACTTCTGTTTCCAACCAAGTTCATTCAATTTCGAAGCATCAAGCAGCATAATGGGCACGTCGCCTTTCCACCCTCTTTTACCACCCGTGAATTTGAATTTAGGTTTTGGAGACACCCGCATCTCCTCACATACTATCTCAGCAATCCGCTTCACCGTTGTCATGTCATCGGTGCCTATATTAAAAATATTCACTCTATTTTTATTCTCGCCCCTCGCGCTTGCTTTTAAACCATCCAATATCGCTTCTATACAATCAGCCACATAAATATACGATTTCGTTTGATTCCCATCGCCCAGAATTTCCAGCTCCTTTGAATTGCTTCTTATCTTATTTATAAAGTCATAGATTACACCATGCGAGGACCTCCGGCCTATAACGTTTGCAAACCGGTATATCCAGGCACGCATATCAAAAGTATGGCAGTAAGCCCCGATTAAAGCTTCACAAGCGAGTTTCGACGCCCCGTATAACGAAATTGGTATTGTAGGATATTCTTCGGGCGTAGGCAGTTTATCCGCATCGCCATAAACGGTGGATGTGGATGTGAATATTAACCTACGCACCCCTTTCACTCTCATTGCTTCTAGCACGTTATAGGTTGCGATGACATTCTGCTCTAAATGGACTCTTGTATCTTCCGCGCCTATTCTCACTTCAGGATTAGCAGCCAGATGCCAAACCTCCTCTACACCTTCAAAAAACCCGGTTATATCACCATGCAAGAGGTCTATTTTGTGAAACTGGAAATTTTCTTCACTTCTATGTGTATGTGAGACTATGAATTCCTCATCACCCGAACTCAAGTCATCCAGAACTACTATCTCGTGTTTCTCCTTTACTAACCTATCAACCACATGCGAACCTATAAATCCCGCCCCACCGGTTACTAAGATTTTCATAACAGTTTTTCTATAACCCTTTTGGAAGCAAAAACCCTTTTTTAGAAAGAAAGTGTTGTTGTAAAGGAAGAAAAAGTGTATGGACATAGAAAAGCTTTGGGAACTCTTGTATAAAGAAAGAAACACAGCGTCACTGCAAGAGTTGCCTGAAACGTTCTGCGAGGATGTAGGGGGATACATAAAGAAGTTAGAAGAGGAGAAAAGAGAAGCAGATGCAAGAAGGACTGAGCTTGTAGAAGATGAGATACGGAATACAAGAATGAAAGTGGAGGATATAATCAGAAGACGCATAGGAAAGATAGTAAAACTCGCCAGTTCAGGTATGAAAACTACACCCAAGGGAATGTTAGAGGAAGAGGAGAGGATATTTGAGGGCTTGAAAGGTTATGTAGAAGAGGGCAAAGAAAGAATTTTTGCGTTGATGCTGAGCGATAAAGAAGGTGAAAGAGAAGGAAAAAGCGAAGAAAACGAAAAGAGAGGTGCTAATACTGCGGATCAAAGTTTTAAAAAGGTTGAACAATCGGTTTCCGCAAAAAATAGAAATGAAGAATGGCATATAGTCCGAATATTAGACGACATCCCTACTTTTATGGGTACTGATGGAAGGATTTATAAGGTTAGAAAAGAAGATGTTATTATGTTACCAAAGACCAATGCAGAGATATTATGTAAAAGAGGGGTTGCAGTGGAGATTGATAGGAGAAAGGGAGAAGGGAGAGAGTAAGTAAAGGAGGATAGAAAAATGAAGATGCCAAAGCGCATGAGGATTCATTGCCCCTATTGCGGCAAGCATACCATACACGAAGTAGAAAAGGTAAAAAAAGGTAGAGCTTCTTCCTTGAATTGGATCGTAAGGCAGAAGAAACGCAGGTCGGGCATAGGCAATAATGGTAAATTCTCAAAGGTTCCGGGTGGTGATAAGCCAACAAAAAAAGTTTTCCTCAGATATACGTGCCAGGAATGCAAGGAATCGCACCAAAGAGCTGGCTTTAGGGTATCAAAGCTTGAGTTTGTGGAATAAATGGCGAGGCGATTAATTGCTCGCTTCCTTTATTTAAACGTAGTACCCTTTTTATATAAGGACAAGTGTGATGGAAGAAAGCTACAGCGCAAAGGATATACAAGTCCTAAAGGACCTAATAGCAGTGAGAAAAAGACCATCAATGTATATCGGCGACACCGACACCAGGGGTCTTCATCATTTAGTAAGTGAAGCGACTGATAACAGCGTGGACGAAGCTTTAATAGGTTTTTGCACTTCCATTGAAGTGATACTCCATCCTGATAACTCGGTAACGATAAATGACAATGGGAGGGGGATTCCCGTTGACCTGCACGAGCAATATAACCTCTCTGCTGTGGAAGTAGTGATGACAAAGTTGCATGCAGGTGGTAAATTCGATAACAAGGTTTATAAAGTAGCAGGAGGGCTGCATGGCGTTGGAATTTCGGTTGTAAATGCACTGTCAGAATGGTTGGAAGTGGAAGTGAGGAAAAATGGGCGTGGCTATTTTCAAAGATATGAGCGTGGGAAGCCAGTATGTGAATTAAAAGATTTGGGCTATTTGGCTGAAAATGATGAGTGCGGGACAAAAGTGACATTTAAACCCGATAGCAAGATATTCGCGATTCGCGAATTTGATTTTAATGTTTTGGCAACGCGGTTAAGAGAGCTGGCTTTTTTGAATCGTGGGCTTTTGCTTAGCTTGAATGATGAAAGGAATGTAAAAGAGAAGATATTTAAGTATGAAGGCGGTATTGCTTCTTTCTTAGAATATATAAACAGGGATAAGCGCGTGCTGCACAGACCCATAATTTTTGAAGACGAGAAGGAAGACGTTAAAGTGGAAATCGGGGTGCAGTATAACGCCAGCTATGCGGAGAACATCTTCTCGTTTGTGAACAACGTGAAGACCATAGAAGGGGGGAAACATCTGAGTGGGTTTAAAGCCGCGTTGACGAGGGCGTTTAACGAATATGGCAGAGCGAATAACCTGCTTAAAAAAGTGAGTCTGGATGGCGAGGACGTGCACGAGGGACTTACGGCAGTAATAAGTATAAAGCTGAGAGACCCACAATTCGAGGGGCAGACAAAGACAAAACTGGGAAACAGCGAAGTAAAGGGTATTGTGGAATCAATTGTGCGGGAACACCTATGGGAGTTCTTAGACGAGAATCCAAGTGATGCGAACGAGATAATACGAAAAGCATTGGAAGCGTCGAGAGCGCGTGAAGCGGCACGGCACGCGCGTGAAATAGTAAGGAAGAAGGATTCTTTCGCGGATTCGCTGCCCGGTAAGCTTGCGGATTGCTCAGAGAAAGACCCTGCGAAGAAGGAGATTTATATCGTGGAGGGTGACTCAGCCGGTGGTTCTGCGAAACAGGCACGAGATAAAAACTTTCAGGCTATTCTGCCTATACGCGGTAAGATTTTGAACGTGGAGAAGGCGAGGCTGGATAAGATATTGAAAAGCAATGAAATCCGAGCGCTTGTTACTGCTCTGGGTGCGGGAATAGGCGAGGATTTCGGTTTGCAAAAGGTACGCTATAATAAGATAATCATAATGAGCGATGCAGACGTTGATGGTGCGCATATAAGAACGCTATTGCTTACTTTCTTCTTTCGCTACATGCCGGAGTTGGTAAGCACGAATCACGTGTATATCGCATTACCGCCGTTGTATATGGTGAAGAAGGGCAAAGAGGCGAGATACGCGTTTTCTGACGACGAATACACAAAGATTCTGGCGGAGTTGAACGTGAAGGAAGGAGACGCCGGTGTGAAGATACAGCGATATAAAGGTCTCGGAGAGATGAATCCCGAGCAGTTATGGAATACCACGATGAATCCTGTTACAAGGGGCGTGAAGCGAGTGGCTTTAGAGGATGCTGCCGAAGCGGACTGGTTATTTACGGTGTTGATGGGTGAAGAGGTGGAGCCGAGAAGGAAGTTCATACAGGAGCATGCGAAGGACGTGCTGAATCTGGATGTTTAGAAAGTTTTTCTTGAGCTGAGAATTACAAAAACTACCAGAAAGACGCATTAACAAATGGCTGCAAATAAAGAATGGTGCACTTGGTCTTACCCACCGGTGCTGGCAAGACTGTAGTAGGAATAGAGGCGAGCGGATAAGGTTATGAGATTTAAACATTTTGTTTCAAACCTCTTCGTATGATGCTATTAATTGTGCATCGCACTGGGTGTAACCCCACACCCTCTATCCCGTCCGCCTCTGCTTTCGCAAAAGCTTTTGGGACTGCTTTTCCTCGTTCTTCTTCACGATATTGGCTACATGTGCTTCGGCTCCTTTTAAAAGCCGGCTTGCCAATAATCGCGGTGTGGTCCCCTTCTCCCTATCGTATTTAAGGTCTTTTATCCACACTTTTCCTCAAATGTTCACCTATTAGATATTCAGTTAACTATATTTATATTTTTTAGTATATAAACTTTAATAGACAGGGGTGAACGTGAATTAACCATTCACAGGCACCCCACCCCCCTCTAATACTATCAAATAATAGAAAAATGGACAAAAAGTTCATATTTTGTCACCATAATATTCACTAAGCATAATTCACTGGTGTACGCAATTTCCAGGGAGTTTCTCGTACCCGCTATTACGTACACCACACCGAAAGAGGAGCGTGCGGAAATCATAGAGAAGTTCCGAAATAAACAGCAGTTGGGGCGAATACTACGAAAGAGAGAGGGTAATATCAAAGAAGAATTATGAAGCGACAAGAGGAAAATGAAACTCAGTAAAGAGGCATTATCGGGTTGGGTGGAACTCTCCGGGATGCCAAAGTTCACGACCACATTGATTCCATTCCTCTTAGGAGCAGTCCTGGCATGGATTGACGCTGGTGGATGCGAATTTAATGCCCCCGTGTTCATAATCTCATTACTTGTGGTGCTCCTGCTAACGGAGTTCTGCTTTGTGCTCAACGCATGCGCTGTATATGCAGATTTAAAGCAAAAAGGTGTTGATTTTCACGTAGAAGGAGCAAGTACTCTTCATTCCACCGTGGTCAGCGGGAGATTCAACGCACTCGTAAAAGGAACCCCATCGGTAAAACAGGCAGTCACAGGCGCTTATGCGTGTATGTTAGCAGCTTTACCGCTTGGTGTGCTGTTGCAGTTTTATTTCAAAACCGGGATTCTGACTTTGCCTCTCGGTATCCTCGGCGCTTTTATCGCATACTCGTATTCCAGAGGGCTTCGATTGTCTTATCACGGGCTGGGAGAAATGGCTCTGACCTTAGGAGTGGGATGGCTAACAGTGTTCAGTGGTTATTATGTGCTCGTACACCAGGTGAGCTGGCTACCCACAATTGTCGCTCTACCATGGACGATAGACGTGTTCAAGCTGAAATTGATGAGGAATATTCCGGATTACGACTGTGACCTTTTGATAAACCGTAGGAACCTGACGATTCGGCTGGGTAAGGATATAACTACACGCCTCTATCTACCGTTAACAATCTGCTCGTGGCTCGCATTCGTTCCCCTCCTGTTCCTCAATGTCCCGTACATTGGTTTCCTGCTATTAGTCATTCCGGTATTCTTCACGGCGAGGGGGTTAAAAAAGTTTGATTTGGAAAACGAAGAAGAACTCAGTGCAACAATCAGAAATGCCTTTACTGGCATGATACTGATCCCTGTTGCACTCATCGGGATTTTCATTCTTAAAATCGTCTTTTAAGCTCTCTCCACAGTCTTATAATTTGCGTCCCCATCCCAAACACATCCCGCTTCAAATCAACCTTCGTCTTTTTATCAGACCTCCATCTCACGGGAAACTCCTTTATCCTGTATCCCTTTCTTTGTGCTCTTACGAGTACCTCAGTATCCCAGAACCAATGGTTGTCCTTTACCCCATCTACCCCATCCAGAATATCAAATAGCAGCGCTCTTTTGAATGCCTTAAAGCCGCATTGATGGTCTTTTATTTTCGATTTCAATAAAACCCTCGTCAGGTTATGAGATTTAAACATTTTGTTTCAAACCTCTTCGTATGATACTATTAATTGTGCATCGCACCGGGTGTAACCCCACACCCTCTATCCCGTCCGCCTCTGCT
>JAGXOR010000041.1 GCA_023659785.1 Methanomicrobia archaeon LH_S13 | reverse complement strand
GCGAAGTAAGAGAGAAGCTGCGGGGAAAGGTGGCACCGAGAAGCCGGGTAATGATTACTTAGGTGGACTTAAGACCGCTTATTTGTGAACCCCAGCCACAACGATTATCTCATCCTCGATATTCCCTTCCTCATTCAGCGCAGGAATAATTATTGATAACACCTTTGATTTCACCCCTACATGTATAGAGTGGATATACGATTAAATATGCAAACGAACCACCGTGGAGCACCATTCCAATATCAGAACAATGGACGATTAGCTCTAAATTCACAATAGACAGAAGAACAAATAAGCCGAGCATAGCCCAACCTCTCTTCACACCCACTCTAACAACGGTAATACTCGAATTCCCAAAATCTTCATCGTAATCATTTATTTGATGCGTAAGTAAAGCCTCGCAACAAATTATCAGAAACAGGGATGCAATCAACAGAGTAAGCGTATTTAAATCGCCTCCTGCCAGCGTAAACCCCGCTAAAAAGGGAAACAAGCCAAACATCATACCATGAGTTATTATATCAACAATAAACCTTTCTTTGAGCTTTATGTAGTTTACTGAATAGAGCGTGAGGAGAGAGATACTTAACACCGTGAATAAAACTCCGCTTGGGGTCAAAAAGCAGGAAAGCGCGATTGGAATTACGAGCAGCACACTCATGAGTATAAAAGTTCCTTTTTTCGTTACTTTGCCCGCAGAAAGAGGATTATTACCCATCCTGACTTTTTTCGTATTCCACCTGTCTATTTCAACGTCGAAATAGTTGTTTATGACGAACCCATAGCCTATCACACAGAAGAAGATTACGCCAATTAAAATAAGGACAAAGAGAGTAGCATGCGCTAAAATCGCACCTATAAGCGGGATAAGCGTATAAAACTTTATCCACTCTTTGACCCTCAGCATCCTGAGGTATTCTTTTACGTTCATTTTATCCGCTCCCGCTCCATCCTGTATCTAAAAACTTTTTTATTTATATATCTGTTACAAATAATTCATATATATGTATAAAGATATTCATAGAATATGATTGAAATGAAAAATAGCAAGGAGATATAATTTTTAATTTTAACTAAGGATGTGAAGATGGTGTCTAATAAAAGAGCACCTCCTTTACTTCCAGAACCCTGGTAACCTCTCCCAGTATTCCCTGTATTTTACCTCTTACTTTCTTCCAGGCCTCCTGGATAGGAACCGCGGTATATACGTATTTAAGCCTTTTGCCCTGCTCTACCCTTTTAATTATGAACCCCTTCTGGTCCAATCCCCGGATATATTTCCGTATTGTTCGTTCCGAGAGATTTAGTCGGTCTTCAATTTGTTTTATCGTCAACGAAGAGTTTAGTAAAAGATTATAAATTTTGATTTCTACTGGCTTAAAATTAAGAAAGCCTAAAATAACGTTCAATAACTCCGTTGGTTTCCTTCCTTCTTTCAGCGCCTTTTCTATATCTGCGATATAATTTCTTCTTACCATGATTGATTTATACTATGAATAAATTACTATATAAAAGTTTCATAGGTATGCATTATTTTAACCAGAACCTAATGAATCAACCTTTCTAAAGTCAAGCTAATAATCTTTTTAAAATTAAGCGTGTACTCATTCTTTCTTTAACAAGAATTTTAGCCCAGTCTTCTCTCTTCACGCGAAACAAATCTTTCATACCCTGAAACTGAGCGTTTAGAAGTTTCCTGAATTTTCTATTCATTCCCATTTTTTCCTCTCAAACAGCACCAGAACCGCGGGCACCATGGTAAGCGCCGCAACCATACAAAACACAACGCCCGTTGCCATCATCGTCCCCATATCTGCCATTACCGTTAGTCTGGCGAGCGAAAGCGATTTGAATCCTATTACCGCCGCTATCGCGGTTATGCACATCGGGTAGAATACGGTGCTGAGCGTATCAACCATTGCTTCCTCTCGTTTTTGCGATTTTAATTCATATCTGAACCTCTTTGTAACTTGAATACCGAAATCTATGCCAATGCCCATTATCATCGCCAGCGCACCAGAGGTAGCAGGCGTTATTTCCATTCCTGTCAAGGCAATCGCACCAAACGTCCATACAGAGCCAAGAACAATCGTTAATAAGGGAATAAGCCCATGTTTAAGAGAAGCAAAAATAATGATTAGAATGAGTATGATTACAGCAAAGCTTACAAGAGATGTTTCCGCCATCGTTGACTGAGCAAGTTCTATCGTCGTTACCAGTACCACAGGGCTCCCTGCATCTCCCGTGATACCAACAGATACACCAGGGGGTTTATCTATATTCATGGCTTCTCTTAATCCCGCAACCACCTCTTCCTCATCTATATCCTCTAATATGTTCAGCCTTACCACCGTCATTGAATAATCATCGCTGATAAAATTGCTTATTCTCTGCTCTGCTACTTCATTTTTCTTCAACCGCGACTTCACACTGCGCAAAGAACTCGGTATCCTGCCCCCATTCGCTTCTTTTATGACGTCCGCGGCGCTATTCGCATCCACTATACCATAAACCAGTTTTGTACGTTCGGCAAGCAAATCAACGTATCTCAATACCTCCGGGTCTCTAACGTCTCTTATCTCATCTGATTTTGCATATCTCGGCTCTGTCTCCACTGTAATCGTCGTCCTGCTCACGCTACTCCCAAATTGATCCTCTATTAGCTCAAGTGTATCCACTACATTTACATCCTCTGGAAGTATCTCTTCATATGAAATCCCTCCTCCTCCCACCATAGATGCGTGATAACCAGCGAAAACGGTGAATAAGAGAAATATCGCCAAAACAACGATTGCGTGATGCGATACGAACCGCGCATACTTCTCCAAAGGTCCTTTTCCCAATTTACTTAGCTTATCTCGCATTTATTTCCCCTTTCCTACCCATTTTCGCAATCCTGCGGCTAATTTCCTCGCTTCTATACGCTCTTCAAAAACGATAAAGCATGGATTTACTACTGCGGCAGCTACCCAGCAGAAGATTATACTCAGAGCAAGCGACTGCCCCAGATGCTGAATCAATGGCATTACCGAAAGAGTTAAAGCGAGGAAAGCCGCAGTTGTCGTTGCTGCCGAACCAAACGTTGATGCTCCGATATTAGACACTGCAATCTTCAGCGCTTCCACCGGGGCATGCCTTTCTCTTTCTTCATAATATTTCGATACCATGAATATTCCGTACTCGACGCCTAAACCAAGGATTATCGCACCTATGGCAACAGTGCCAATAGATACAGGAATTCTGAGAAGGCCCATAGTCCCGAAAGTCCATGTAAGAGCGAAGATTAGAGGAAGGAATACAAGGAAGCCTTTTGAAAATGACTTCTCCAGCAACGCTAATAAAATAAAAATGACGATCGTAGCGAAGCCCGTAGTAAAAATCATATCCTCTTTCATTATCCTTAATAGCTCTACTATCAGCGGAGCAGTCCCGGTTATTCTATATTCCACACCTGCGGGTTTTGTAATTGCATCAACGTCATTTTGTATTATATCAGTCGCTTCTTTCACCTTCTCCTCGCTTAACCCTGCTATTGGACTAACGTATATCAGCATAATGTTGAAATCGTCATTTAAAAAGCTTTCTGCACCTGGAGCAGAAGCTAAAGTCCTCTTCACTCCTTCTATATCATCCGGGACATCCTGCTGGAAAAAAGGGCCGATTGACTGAACTCGTTCAATAGAAGATTCATCTTTAAGCCGCTTATCTAAATCAACCACTGATGCTATTACCCTTGGGTCTCTTACATCACGAGGTATGTTTTTTGCGCTTGTTTCCTTATCTATGCAAACTGCTATAATCATCACCTCCTCCCCTCCGAACTTGCTCTCTATTTTATCCTGTAAAGCGAAGACAGGCAAATCCTCCGGCATCTCCTTATTTATATCCCCTTGAAAACTCAACTTTGTCATACCAAAAGCGAAAAAGACCGTTATTATCAGCGCTACCACGATTATCTTTTTATAATGCCTGCATTGAAAATAAGCCAGATGCGTCAATGCCTTTTCTACGCTTATCTTTTCTTTTAGTCCCATCCTACCCTCTCCTCTCTCGTTAAGCAAATCCCAAATTTTTTCTTTTAGCACAGGTTTTCTTTTTTTCTAAAAAGAAAAAGTGTTAAGACGAAAAGAAGAGCGAGAAGCGATAATAAAGCCTCAAATCCTGGAACTGGAAAACTACCCGGGCTGTTTGACGATACGCTTATTGAAACTTGCTTATCAAAGGTATATACATTATTGTCCCCTAAGTCGCGGTCTCCAGTGCATCTTATCTCCAATTTTTGCTGATATGTTTTCAGTGATGCATCTTCGTCAACGTCGAATTCCAGTATCGCATCGCCTTCCTTGCCCACCTTTAAATTACCCACGTAATCGCTTTTCACATCGAAATCAAACGGCACTCCCGCTTCTCCCGTTGACCTTACACTGACGGATTCTCCTTCTTCTGAACCCGCGTTCCTTATCCTCATGTGCAAGACAACGTGGTCTCCATGGCTTATGTTCGTGGGCTCGGTATAAAACGAAACGATTTCAAATTCAGGCTTCGGCTCCACCAGGATGTTTATCTCCCGCATCACCTCGTATTCAACGCCCTTAGTATCTTTATATTTTATCTGTAACGGAATGTTGTACATCTTCGATTCTATGCCATCGGCAACGTCAACGTGGAATATTGCCTCTTTCGAATCGCCGGAATTCAACCTGCCCATATATGAGCGGTATGTTCCAGACCACGAAGGTTTGAATTGTTCATTACAAACCAATTTTGCTTCTATATCTTTCGACGCCGCTTCTCCACTGTTCTCTATGTATGCTCGTATTTCAACATCCTCATCTCCAGGTCTTATGTTCGTAGGGTCGGTGCTTACATCTCCAATGTTTATCACTCCCTTTCCTATTACGTTAAAAGAAATTCCTAATTCCGCTTCTCTTTTGTTAGTAGCTACATACCCTTTCATTGGGTCAAAATAGTATCCACGCCACGAACATACTACTGGAATTGGATAAACACCGTTAGGTGCTTCTTCCTTCACGTGCACCACGATTTCCACTTCCTTCGAGCACCACGAATTCAACGTATTTATGTGTGCGACCGTGGGACCTATGAGCGATACGGTTTCAGTGCCTTGAAACGCCAATCTAATGTCTCTTGCATCTCTCCCTCCATTGTTCTTCACCGTCACCGTTACTTCTTTCGTGTCGCCAGGATGCAACTCCGTTGGCTTTACATCCGTTATCGTAACAGAAGAGAAAGCCGCATCAGCAGGGACTACAGAAGGAAATGGTAAGAAAGAAAAAGGAGAAAATACCAGCAATGCGAATACCATGGTCAGAGTGCAGAGCAAAAACAACTTTATCCTCTTACTCTTATTTCCATATTCCATCTTTCATCGCCTCCCTCTCTGTTACACCATATCGTATTGAAATTTTTCTCGCTACTTCTTCTACGTCTAAATTCTCTATGTCTACGAGTAGCGTGCCTGCACTTGTAATCTCATCTATCATCTGGGATAAAATGTGGATAGCGAGGTATAATTTCTTGTATTCGCTTATGAGTGCGTGAAAGCTCTTTCTCACTTTTACGTCTTCTGTTTCATCCGAATTCTCGGACAGCAATTCAATCATTGGTTTTACGTTATCTTCGAGGAACAACTTCAAGAACTCACTGAAACCGTTAATTAAAGACGTATTAACAGAATAACGGTATTCTCTTCCTTCAGCGACTACATTAATCATGTTTATCCTCTTCAATTTGCTCAAGCTTCTGCTAATCAATCCCCCGCTATAGCCCGTGCCTTCTCCTATTTCGCGCTGCGTTACTGGGCATGACTTGAACAACAAGAAGCCCCAGATGCGTCCAACAGACGCTCCTAAACCCCACTGCTTACTCATTTTCGCTAACGAAGCTAACACTTCTTGAATAGCACCATCTGACATTTTTCATCACCTATCACTTTTTACTAAAATGTAAATTTGAGTATATAAAGTTTTTTATTATATCAGCTTTTGATTGACATAACCGCAATTCAAAAATATTCTAAATTTAAATAGTTAAGAATTAAGAAACCACGAGATTAACACAAGAATCTGAGGGGTTAATAGAAGGAGTTAAAACAAAATGCCAGAAGAAATGATATTACAGGTGGCAGAAGCACGCCATAGAGATGCGGGCAGAAGCATTGCCAGAATTGACGTAGAGAATATGCGCAAACTCGGACTGGTCAGTGGTGACATCATAGAAATCGAAGGTAAAAAGTCAGCGAGCGCAATCGTGTGGCCTGGTTATCCAGAGGACAGCGGGAAGGGCTTAATCCTGGTGGATGGGGATATAAGGAGTAATGCACAGGCAGGGATCGAGGATAAAGTAAAAGTAAAGAAGACAGAAGCAAAGGATGCGAAGAAAATAGTTCTGGCACCGACACAGCCTATCCGAATAGTTGGCGGGGAGCAATACCTGCGTAGAATAATGGAAAGGCGTCCTATAAATAAAGGACAGCGAGTAAGGGTGGAGATGCTTGGCAATCCTATAACACTTATCGTAACGGCAACGCAGCCATCAGGGACGATAATAGCAGCAAAAAGTACGGATTTTGTATTACAGGAGAAAACAGCCGAAGAAAGAGCAGCGATAGTTACATACGAAGACATCGGTGGATTAGGAAGGGAGCTTTCCTTAGTACGCGAGATGATTGAATTGCCATTACGACATCCGGAACTATTCCAGAGGTTGGGAATCAGTCAGCCAAAGGGCGTTTTGTTACACGGACCACCAGGGACAGGAAAAACGTTGATTGCAAAGGCGGTAGCCAATGAAACGGATGCGAACTTTATTCTGGTCTCAGGTCCGGAGATAATGGCGAAGTATTATGGAGAGAGTGAGAAAAGGATTAGGGAGATATTTGAAGAAGGGGAGGCAAAAGCGCCTTCTATTATATTCATTGACGAGTTGGATGCGATTGCGTCAAAAAGGTCAGATTTGAGCGGTCAGCAGCAAGTAGAGCGGCGTGTGGTTGCGCAACTACTTGCTCTCATGGATGGTCTGAGGTCAAGGGGAGAGGTTGTGGTTATTGGTGCTAGTGTAACTGGTGATACGCCCATTCTGATTAAGGACAATAACGATGTCAAGCTCTTACCCATTGCTGATTTTGTTGATAGATATTACGTATCCGAAGAAGAGGGTATAGAAAAATCTGTTTCTGACACACAAGTTTTAGGGTTTGAAGAGAGACGTACTCGATTTGGTGTGCAATTTGGCAGTTGTTCTTTCAAGGAGTTGCGTGGTGTATTTCGACACAAAGTGAATGAAATATACGAAATCAGGTATATGGGAGGAAAGATTCGAGCAACAGGTGACCACTCAGTTTTCGTGCGAACCAATACGGGTATAAAGCCAAAAGCGGTCACGGATTTAAAAGTAGGTGATTGTTTGGTAGATTTACCCTACAAGGTAAACCGTGGTTCAAAAACAAGGAGAGAGGTCAGACATTACCACTTCCCTGCGGAGTTCAATCTCACTTTACCCGGTTATTTGGAAGATGAGCATCTTTTGAGAGATTATAGGTTTGCAATTGAGAATAAGGGGATTTTGTCGCAAACGGACATTGCCACGAACCTCGGGATCTCACAGGGAACTATCTCTAATTGGCAGATGAACAGACATCAGCCTATGGGTTTGAGCCGTAAGCGACTAAAGCATGTTATACCGGAACATGTCGAAGTTACGTCCGACCTCTTGCGTCTTCTTGGTTACTATGCTGCAGAGGGCTATTCTGGAAGTAAACAAGTAGATTTCTGTTTTGGTGAAAGCGAAAAGGAACTTACCATAGATTTGGAAGAATTAATGAGGCATATCTTTGGATTAGAACCTTACAGAGTTCATGTTAGAAACAATGCAGTAAATATCACTTATCTTTCGAAGCCTCTCGAACGGTTCTTTACTGCATGCTGTGGTAACGTAGCGCCGAACAAACATGCGCCTCCGTTCCTCTTTAATGCGCCGACTGAATATTTTCTTGAGTTCATGTATGGTTATTTAATGGGAGATGGTAGTTTATCCAAAGAAGGAAAATGGGAGGCAACTTCTACCAGCAAACAACTCATCCGTGAACTTAACTGGTTGTGCCACATGCATGGCATAAAATCTTACATAAGTAGCTTCGTAGCTAAAGAAGGACGGAAGATTGGAAATGGTAAACCGTTGAGAGCAACAGTCGCTTACAGGTTAGGCTTTGGCAAAACCAATAATCCATTTAAAATTGGGGAGAGAAATGTCAGTCATGCGAAAAGAGCATTGATAAAAGGCATCAAGCGAATTCCGTATAACGGCTATGTTTATGATTTATGTGGATGTGAGAATGAAGCTTTTTTTGGTGGTGAAAATCCGGTATTGTTGCATAACACCAATCAACCAAACCTGTTAGACAGTGCGTTAAGGCGAGGAGGGCGGTTCGATCGCGAGATTGAGATTGGGATACCGGATAGGAAAGGCAGACTTGAGATTTTACAGGTGCATACAAGAGGAATGCCACTCGCAGAAGACGTGGACCTGGAGAGCTTAGCGGACATTACATACGGGTTCGTAGGTGCGGATATCGCTTCGTTGAGCAAAGAGGCAGCAATGCATGCTTTGCGTAAGATATTGCCAGAAATAAATATAGATGCAGATATACCGGCAGATATTCTGGATGCGCTGGAGGTCAAGAAAGAAGACTTCTATGAAGGTTTAAAGAACGTAGAGCCGTCGGCAATGCGTGAGGTGTTTATTGAAGTCCCGAAGGTAAAATGGAGTGATATTGGAGGTCTTGAGGGTGCAAAGCGCGAATTGTTAGAGGCGGTTGAATGGCCTCTAAAATATCCTGAAGCTTTTGATGCTTTTCATACAAAACCTCCTAAGGGCTTGCTGCTTTATGGTCCGCCAGGAAGCGGGAAAACACTGTTGGCAAAAGCTGTGGCAACAGAAAGTCAAGCTAACTTCATCAGTATAAAAGGTCCGGAACTGCTGAGTAAATTCGTGGGTGAATCGGAGCGTGCAGTGCGAGAGATGTTCAGGAAAGCAAAACAGTCTGCACCAACGATTATTTTCTTTGATGAGTTTGATTCCGTCGCACCGAGTCGAGGAGCCAGTTTCGATACTCACGTGACTGAAAGGGTAGTAAGCCAGATACTGACCGAGTTAGATGGTATAGAGGAACTGACAGAAGTTGTCGTAATAGCGGCAACAAATAGAATGGATTTGATTGATAAAGCGCTATTACGCCCGGGTAGAATTGACCGCTTGATTTACATCTCAGTACCAGGAGAAAAAGAGCGCGAAGAGATATTTAAAATACATTTGAGGGGGAAGCCCCTGGCGAAGGATATTGATATAAGCGAGCTTGCGAAGCAAACAGAAGGATATACAGGTGCTGACATTGAGGCGATATGCAGAGAAGCGGCAATGCTCGGATTACGTGAGTTTATTAAACCGGGAATGGTAAAAGAAGAGCTAAAAGAAGCAATGAAAGGGAGAAAAATCTATAAGAAGCACTTCATGGCGACAATAGAGAAAATTGAGCCATTTTCTCTTTAACCTTTATATAGTAATAGGAGTATATAAATAAATAATGAGACCGATGAAAATAGAGGTCGATGAACGCAATGCATCGGATGTCGCCGAACTCGTGGTGAGCGAA
>JAGXOR010000040.1 GCA_023659785.1 Methanomicrobia archaeon LH_S13 | reverse complement strand
ATAACATAAAGGTGTGTCTGAGTGTCCCACCTTCGCTCGAAACTCAACCCCTAATGGGGAAAAAATCTAAATATTTGGAATTTTGAAATTGTTTAGAGTTTAGGAATTAGAATTTAGGATTTTACGCACTTTATTGGGAATTTTACCTCGCTGCCCTTGCCAACCTTTCCTTCTCCTCCTTCTTGCTTGTTGAGTAGCACTTCTTGTTTTTTGCCGTATTTACTATCTCATCAGCAAGGCAACGCTCTATACTCCTCTTGCTCTTGAATACGCATTTCTGTGACCCATGCGCAATGAAAAGCAGTGCCAGGTCTACTTTTCGTTGTGAGGTTACATCCACGGGTTTTGGGACTAATATGCCACCAAATCTCAACCTGATTGTTTCTTCCCTCGGACCCGCATTTTGTACCGCATCCACAAACAACTGAACCGGGTTCTCCTTTGTATTCCCATATATCAAATCAAAAGCATTTTTAACGATTTTGTATGTTTTCAATTTCTTACCCGTATTCCTCTCGGTCAGCATCAATTTGTTAATGAGCCGCTCTACCAGGCAAACTTTTGCTTGCTCAAACTGCTGTTTTGCATGCCTTCCTCCACTATGCAGCGCAGACATCGGCTGGAGACTGACGTGCTTTTCCACACCTACGTCCCTTATCTCCACTTCCGTGATGTCCCATCTATCAAATACCTTATCAAATAGCATTTTTACCTGAGGACCTTCTCCTTCTTACCCTTTATCAATTCAGGTAATGAGATATCAGTTACTGCCACCACCTTGAATCTTACACCCGAGAGGTCTCCATACGACCTTCCTTTTCTTCCTCCCATTCCCACTATCAGTACCTCGTCATGCTCGTCTATAAACTTTATAGCACCTTCACCTGGACAAAAAGCAGTCATCTGCTTACCATTTTTGATCAACTGAACACGAACACATTTCCTTATTGCGGAATTCGGCTGCTTTGCCTCTATTCCTACCTTTTCCAGGACAATAGCCCTTCCCATGTGTGCACCTTCCAGAGGGTCAGCTTTTTTAGCCGAGTTCAGTGCCCTTCGAGCAAAATCCATGCTCTTCCTCCTGCCCTTCTTTTTATCCTTCTTCACCTTCCTTGCTGCATTTATCCCTTTTCCCATATTTTGTAATTGCTAAATACCTTGTGGACTATATAAATCTCAAATTCAAAATCCTAAAACCTAAACAATACCTAATTACCTAAATTCCAATGACAAAAAACGGCAAAGCGCTCTTTGGTAAACTTTCTGAGAAAGGTTTGGATTTTTCCACTCTTTATTGAGCATGTTCTCGTTCTCATTTTTTATACTATTATCACGTTGTCTATATCTTGATTTCTTTTTACTAACAATTTTACCCTTTTTATCTTCTCCCCGTTCCTTCCAATTGCAATACCCTTGTCTTTGTTAAAAACCTCCACGTTTGCACAGCTTTTGTTATTCTTGGTCATCAGCTCGACACTCTTCACATAAGTAGGACGGAAGAGATTCTCTATGAATTCCTTTATATCTGAAGAGTGCTCCACAAGCTCTATTTCCTTTCTTAGCAGCTTTTTTACCTTATTTATGTTAGAACCGTCTTTTCCAATAGCTAAGCCCATGTCTCCTTTTTTTATCACCATTATCACCTTATCCTCCTCGTTATCCACCACGCAATCCTTGACTCCCGCACCCGTAAGACTCTCGAATACCCCTATGCACCTTATTCCCTCAGTGTCCAGTTTCACGGTCAATTTCAATCACCTTCGTTTTTTTTGAAATGTGTGGCTTATGTAGGAGCTCCGTCCCTTCCACCCCGAAATCCCTGTAAGAGTTTTCCCCGCAAGTCCTGCATAGACTTATTCTCCTTAGTGTGAAAGTTAGGGGACAAAAACCGTAAAATTTCTGACTCCCCGACATCAATAATACATAAAGAAGCAACAGAAAAAGGTTTACTACATGCAAGCCCAAACTCGAAGCTATTAGCAGGATATTCATAAATGCTGATATTTTTATTTTCCTTTTTAACCATCACTCTAAATTCATCTTTTATCCCTTCAGGGCAGTTAGAAGCATGAATAACAATTTTTGCTCCTTCTCCACTCCTATTGAGCGTTTTTATCGTCTCCTTTGACCCTATTACTACTTTGCCATTATCTATCTGCTTCTGTAATTCCCTGTTCACATCCGAGAGTCCAAACGACTTCCTTTTTATCATCTTACCTCGCCACTAATTCTATTGCTCCTGTTCCCAATTTTATAGGCTGTCCCACAATCACGTTCTCTGTAACGCCTTTTAACTCATCCGTTTCTCCGTACATAGCAGCCCCCAGCAGATTGTCTACTGTGACCTCAAAAGCGGCTCTTGAGAGAGCTGAAACTTTCCCTCCCGCTAATCCATGCCTCCCTATCGACTTCACTTCCCCATCCATTGTCATCGCATCTGCAATTAACGTTACATGACGGGCATCCACATCCAATCCTTGCTCCTCTAATGTGTCCATCATCTCCTTGATTATCACATTACGAGCTGCTTCTATGCCAAAAACATCAACTATTTCTGATATGTTATTCGTTGTTGTTCTACTGAAATCCACGCCTTCCATCCTACGCACCTTTTTCAATGCCGAGCCTTCCGTGTACAGCATATATTCCCCATCCGCGTCTCTCCTCACGATTGCCCTTTTTATTCCTTCTATCCCTTTCACCAGCTTGTCTGACAGGTCCTTCTCAAGCTTTAACAACTCGTGAAAGGACATCCTTTTCACGTGTATTCGCAATTTGCCATCTTCCATCGTTTCCACGAGCACATCCTTTCCTACTTCCTTTATCTTTTCTTCTATTTCCTCTCTTTTGATAAACTTTCTCTCCAATTCCTTTTCCTTTAGCGAAACCCACACACACATATCCTCTGTGGATGATTCTATTTTGCTTTTTATATCTCTTATATAAGTTTCTTCTATTTCCGTTGCCAACTCCCTTGCCTTGTTTCTATCTAATGCATACTCTCCCGCTAACTTTATCTTCATTGCAGGTGTAGAGGGTTTTTTTCTCGCATCTACTATTTCTATTATTCGAGGTAAACCAAGCGTTATATATATCGCACCGACACCGGCATAATGGAAAGTCCGCAGCGTCATCTGTGTTCCGGGTTCGCCAATAGACTGTGCTGCAACTATTCCAACAGCTTCCCGAGGTTCCACCTTCGCTTCTTCGTACTTCTCCTCCGCTTTCTTTAAAATTGCATCCAGTTTTTCCTCGCTTAACTTCATTCTCACATCCCTTAACTTCGTTTTCAATTCTTCTTTTATTTTCCCCGATAACTCGCTTTTATCCACTTTTACCTCTATATCTCCGAGCTTTACTTCTCCCTCCTCTCCTCTTCCCAGCATCCTTATTATATCTTCGGCATATGCCTCCCCGACTTGCATCTCTAATAGTTCATCGAACTCAGCAGTTAGCCCTGCCGGTATAAACTCTCCTTTTATTAGTTCTGCTATTCCTCCCTCTACCCCCATCCTCGTCAATTCTCTTGCTACTTCCTCTTCCACCGTTGCTCTTAGCTCCATCTGTCTATACTCCTTCTTCTGCTCATATTACCTCTCTTATTATTTCGTCTACATCCACAGCTTTTCCATACTCACCTTTTGAAGGGTCCACGCCATCTTCACCGTATTTAAATTGCACGACTGTATTCCTCGTTTCTCTAACAGTTTCGTCATTCTTTACTTCAAGGTCTAGTAAAGCGTTGATAAGCCGCCTCTGGAAGTATCCACTCTGAGAAGTGCGGACTGCAGTATCCACTAATGCTTCTCTCCCTCCAACAGCGTGGAAAAAGTATTCAGTAGGAGATAAACCATCTTTAAAAGATGCTCTTACGAAGCCGTGAGCATTTGCACTGCGATCACCGGGTTTAAAGTGTGGCAATGTTCTCCCCTGATACCCCCGGCTTATCCTTTCCCCCCGGACAGATTGTTGACCTACGCAGGCAGCCATTTGCGTTAAATTAAGAATAGAGCCGCGTGCTCCGGACTTTGCCATAAGCACACCCGCATTTTCCATTCCAAGCTCCCTCTCGGCAATCTCCCCAGCTTCCTCTCTTGCTCGACCAAGTTCCTGCATTATTAATAGTTCCAATGTCTCCTCCAATGACCTTCCAGGTAATCCTTCAAGTTCTTCTGCTTCATACGCCCTTATCAATTCCTCAACTTTGAGCTCAGCTCCATGCACTGCCTCTTCTCTTATCTGCTTCTTCCCTTCTACTGGTATATCCTCATCGCTTATACCAAAGCTAAAGCCGACTCGCAGGATATAATTAATGGCTAACCGGAAACTGTCATTTATAAACCTTTTCGTAGCTTCTTCACCGTATTGTCTGAAGACTTTGTCAATTATTCTCCCTTTAAACGAGCCTATCGCTGCTTCATCTATTACACCACTTATTAATTCCCCTCCTCTTATTATAACATCGCCGGCCTTCCCCTGAAATTGTAAATTCAATCCCGAGGGTAATATCATGCTAAATATTTGCTTCTCGGTCCAGTAAGGGACTTCAATGTCAGTACCCGAGGGAGACTTAAAGGTTCCCGTAGGCTCTCCTAAATCATCTATATCTATCCCCTTCAATATTTCCAGCGCTTCTTTGTGCTTAAACTTCCTTTTCGTCCATGTAAGTAAAAATAAACCCGTAACACAATCGTGGATACCTCCTATAATAGGTCTGCCAAATCTGGGTGATATTATGTTATGCTGCACTGCCAACAGAATCTTCGCTTCCGCCCTTGCCTCTTCAGTTTGCAATACATGAAGGTTCATCTCGTCACCATCATAATCAGCATTGTAAGGTGGACAAACCGCAGGATTTAACCTGAATGTCTTACCTGGCATCACACGTACGTAATGTGCCATTATGCTCACTCTATGCAGAGAGGGCTGTCTGTTGAACAACACGATGTCACCATCACGGATATGCCTTTCCACTTTCCATCCAAGGTCAACCTCTTCTGCTAACACCTCGTAATTACTTTCTGTTACTTTTACCTTTCTACCATCTGTTCTTCTCACATAATTCGCACCCGGATGTTTTCTCCCATTTCTTACTACCTCTTTCATGAGGTCGAGGTTTCTTTCAGTCACGTTAACGCCGATTGTCAACTCTTTTGCTATCCCTTCGGGAACGCCAACTTCGTCTATATCTATATTAGGGTTAGGAGATATAACCGTTCGGGCGGAGAAATTCACCCTTTTGCCTGATAACGAACCTCTAAACCTGCCCTCCTTACCTTTTAATCGCTGCGTCATCGCCTTAAGAGGTCTACCACTCCTATGCCTCGCAGGTGGTAGCCTAAGAATTTTATTATCGTAATATGTGCTTACGTGATATTGAAGAAGTTCCCATAAATCCTCTATTATCAATTGTGGCGCACCTGCATCTCTATTATCCATAAATCTCTGGTTTATCCTTATTATATCTACCAATTTGTGTGTGAGGTCGTCCTCGCTTCGTTGTCCACTCTCTAACGTGATAGAAGGTCTTACGGTTACTGGAGGAACGGGCAATACAGTAAGAACCATCCACTCGGGTCTTGCATTTTTCGGGTTCATTCCGAAAAGAGCTATATCTTCATCGGGTATTCTTTCAAGTCGCTCTCTTACATCAGTAGGCATTAATCTACGCTTTTTCTCTCTCTCTTCTCCACCTATTTCCATATAAGTAGTGGGCTTCTCATATTTTATGTCCTTTTGAGGGGTACCGCAGTGAATATTTAGCTTATTATCTCCTTTTTTGACGATATATGAAATCTTATTCTTATCAGTTATCAGCCATCTATTGTCTATTTCCTTTATAACAGAGGGATTTTTAGAAAGTAAGTGTCCTCCAGTTTCGAATATCTTCTTTAATTTTTTCGACATAAGACATTTATTTAAGCTGTTTTCTAATTCCCCCCCTGCATTAATGCTGAACAAATAGTCGCCGCAATAGGGACATACACTGCTTTTCGCTGCTTCTTTGAAGACACGCTTCACTGCTTCGCCAATACCTACTTGCTTCTCTCTTTGCAGCTCTATTTCTCTTAAAAAACTCCTTTTTTCGCCTGCATCATAAATGTTTAGCTTTTTATTCTCTTTCCTGATAATGAACATTTTTTCACCTGTTATTACCCATTCATCATTTTTCTCTTTTGCAACACTAACATTACTCGGAAGTGAAATATCGTTGTCACTGAATTTTTTGTGCCATTTTTCCGAGATAACCTCGCGTTTCAAGTCTGATTCTAACTCCACATCGGAGACTGAGAACAAAAAATATGCTTCTCTCAGCAAAACCCTGCCACACTTCCTGCACGTCGCATTTAGTATCCGGTATATCAACTTAGCATATCCTATGTGTATAACGGGTGCAGCAAGCTCGATGTGTCCGAAATGCCCCGGGCATTCGCCCATTCGACCACCACAGGTTTTGCATCTTAATCCTGGGTCAATAACCCCTAACCACTGGTTCACCAATCCCATCTCTATCGGAAAGCCGTCTTCACCATAAGTATCAGCAGTTATTATCTTCGAAGCACTCATCTTCCTTATCTCCTTTGGTGATAGCAGTCCGAATTTTACCCCTTTTATCTTTTTCGTCCTCATTTCTTTCACACTGCCTCCTCTAACTCCAACCTCGGAGCGATGCACAGTACTTTCATTTCATCCAGTAGCAACTTGAACGCGTAACTCATCTCCACTGGGTATATGTCTGTGTTCGTACCACAATTTGGGCAATACACCGACCCTTTTTTTATATTACGACAGGCAATCATACCACAATTCCCACATACCAGCTCAACAACCCGGTCGGACTCATCCAGTAGTCTGTCCTTCAGTGAAATCGCAGCTCCATAGCCTATGAGAACATCTCTCTCCATCTCTCCAAAACGAAGCCCACCTTCTCTTGCTTTCCCCTCCGTAGGTTGTCGTGTTAATATTTGCACAGGACCTCTTGCGCGTGCATGCATCTTTGTCGATACCAAGTGGTATAGCTTCTGATAATACACGACACCGATAAAGCCATCAGCTTCTATTTTCTCTCCCGTTGTTCCATTATACATCACTTCCGTACCGGCATGGGAGAACCCAGCACGCACAAGTGCTTCCCTTAGATCTTCTTCTGGCTCACCGGAAAAAGCGGTTCCGTCTATGTCTCTCCCTTCCAATGCGCCTACTTTCCCGCCTAACATTTCCAGCACGTGCCCCACCGTCATCCTCGAAGGTATAGCATGCGGATTTATAATCATATCAGGAATAATTCCTTCTTCAGTAAATGGCAAATCCTCAGGAGGTACAATTAACCCAATAACTCCCTTCTGGCCATGCAGGGATGCAAACTTATCACCTACTTCTAGTATTTTCTGGTCTCGAACACTGATCTTAGCCAAACGCCTGCTGCTACTTGATTCCATAAGTATAACAGAATCTACTACCCCCTGCTCGTTAGAGCGAGTACAAACAGAAGTATCCTTTCTTTCTAAAGGGCTTAAAAGCTCTGTCGTTTCCTCTAAAAACCTTGGTGGGCTTGTCTTCCCTACCAACACATCATTTGGTGCTACTTCTATCTCCGAATTTATTATCCCATCCTCGTCAAGTTGGCTATACGCATCATGGCTTCTCACGCCTACAATCTCCGTATCCGGTATCTCAAACTTATCCTCCTCGCCTCCCGGATACCTCCTTTCTTCTCCTTCATAGGTTCTGAAGAAATGACTTCTTCCCAATCCTCGGTCTATCGTAGCGCGGTTTAAAATCAGTGCGTCTTCCATATTATACCCTTCATAGCTTAAAACCGCAACGACAAAGTTCTGCCCCGCTGGTCTTTTATCATGCAAAATGAGGTCAGCAGTCCTTGTCTTTACCATCGGCTTCTGCGGATAATGCAAAAGATGTACTCTGGTATCGGCACGAGTTTTATAATTCGCAGTTGGAAGCCCTAAAGATTGCTTCAACATAGCACAGCCCATCGTGTTACGAGGCGAGGAATTATGGTCAGGATAAGGTATCAGCCCTGCAACTATGCCCAAAAGCAATGATGGGTCTACTTCCAGATGCGTATATTCATCTCCATCTGCTTTTGTTAAATCAATTTCGTTTAATGCTATCAGTGCATTCTCCTCTTCTTCTGCATCCAGATACTCTATCACGCCGGTTTTTACCAAATCTTCAAACTCCATTTCGCCTTTTCTCAGTTTCTCGATGTGCGATTCTGTAACCAAAGATATTCCATTTTCCACTATTATAACCGGTCTTCTCGCCCTTCCCCTGTCAGAATTTATTATTATATCTCTCCTATCCCTGTAATAGGTAATGTTCAGTTGAGAGGATATTTCACCCTTCCTTCTCTTCCTTCTCACCAGCTCCACAAATTTCTCCGGCTCGGTCGAGAAGCCGATGAAATCTCCATTTACGAACACGCGGGTCCTGTTTTCAGCATTTATTTGCAAAGACAGAGCAGGAGGGATAACACCAAGTTCAGATAAAGTATTTTTAAAGTTCTCATGACCTTCTCCTACGGATAATTCAACCATCTGTGAGAAATTCTTCACCAATCCACAATTGGGACCTTCAGGGGTCTCAGTTGGACAAATTTTCCCCCATTGCGTGGGGTGTAAATCACGAGCTTCGAAGTGGGGCTGCGCTCTCGAAAGAGGAGAAATTATCCTTCTCAGATGGCTCAACGTAGCTACATAATTGCTCCTTTCCAGCAATTGGGACACACCTGCTCTATTACCTACCCAATTCCCGGTTGCCAATGCATGCAATATTCGTTCAGTAAGCACATCAGATCGAATTGCAGTCACAAGCTTCAGTTTTCGACTTCGCATATTTGCGCGCTCCAATTGATACCTCATGTCACGTACCAATCTGGTAAAAGAAACCCTGAAAAGGTCTTCCATCAGGTCTCCTGCGAGTTTTAGCCTTTTATTTGCATAATGATCTTTATCATCTTCGCTTCTCCTTCCCAAAGAAAGTTCATAACATGCCCCTGCCATTCTTCCAATGAAATGCGCCTTCGCTATACAGTTGTCAAGATGAGGAAGGAAATAACGGTCGAAGATATAATTAATGCGTCTTTCTCTGTACTCCTTCGCCTGCGTGGGTGCAACTTTACGACCCAATTTACCCATAGCTTCTTCTTTTGTGTGTATCTCGCTCTCTTCTATGTTCTCGCGAATGTATCTTCCTATTTTTGGGTCATCCGAAACTGCTTTTATTATCTCTTCGTCACTTTCAAGTCCTAAAGCTCGCATAAGTGTCACAAACTCTATTTTCCGCCCAACAGCGGGAAAAGAAACCTCAAGTATGCCTTTTTTACTTATTTCTACCCTTATCGGGACTCTGAATCCGTGCTTAAGGGAAAAGACCTTAGCAACCACATTTTTATTCCCGTATTTCTCCTCAAAATTTACGAATATCCTGTTTGGTGCGAGGTCTTCCAGTGTTATTATCACATGCTCTGAGCCATTTATGATGAAATAGCCCCCTGGCTCGAGAGGGTCTTCACCAGCTATTCTTTTCAATTCTTCATCTGAAAGCCCGTAAAGGTTACATCTTTTTGATTTCAGCATGATTGGGAGCTCACCGATTTCGATTTCTTTTTCCTCTTCTTCCTCTTCTATCTCACCGATTTCGTATTTCTTCACCAACTGTATTCCTAAATATACGGGAGCAGAGTAGTTTAAATTTCGTAATCTCGCCGGTGAAGGGAAAATTCTTTCGTAAGAGCCATCTGCTTCTCTTGCTTTGGGTTCACCCACGCGTATTTTACCGAACTTCACGCCTCGTTTATATTTCCCCTTTCCGTCTTCTTCGCCACCAATGGAAGTTTCTGCATACGATTGCTCGTCTACTATTTTTTGCATGCCCTCCTCGAGGAAATAATTGAATGAATCGAGCTGATGCTGTGCTATTTTTTCCCTCTTAAAATATGCTTTTGAAAGAACACTCCGGTCTAACAGGTTATGAGATTCAACCATTTTGTTTCAAACCTCTTCGTATGATGCTATCAA
>JAGXOR010000003.1 GCA_023659785.1 Methanomicrobia archaeon LH_S13 | reverse complement strand
ATGTTAAGCGGGAGAGGCTGATGGAGCGATGGGTTACTTAACCGAACACGCATGAATCGCCTTCCGGAAGTTTTTATGAAGATAAGGGATTAGCTAGCTATTTCTGTCCAAAAGGCGAATACAACCGAAAACTTTATAAGGCGCGATTTATATTTGGTTATTTAGGTGAAACAAAATGGTGTTAAGTATAGAAGAAAGAATACAGGGGTTCTTGTTCAGGCCCTCAGCTACCTTCGACGCCTCCAAGGGAGACACACTCGGCGATTCCATTACATATTTAGTTGTCATTCTGGCGATTTTTGCAGCGATTTTCGGAACTTTCATTTCCATATATATTGGAACGTTGTTGTCGGTCATTATGCCGCTTATACCGCAAATACCAGGAATATCAGCGCGCATGCTACCTTTCATAGGAGCGATTGGCCCTTTGGTGGCGATACTTCTTTTTGTGCTCTTCTTTGTTTCGGTGCTTATTGGAGGAATAATCAGCGCCTTTATTGGTGGTCTCTGGACACACATCTGGGTATTCCTCGTTGGAGGTAGAAAAGGAGTAGCACAGACAATAAAAGCAATAATGTATGGTGCAACACCGAATCTTTTATTGGCATTCATGCCATGGGCAGTCATCGTGCAAGTCATTGGCATAAGAGAGCTTCAAGAGCTATCAACAGGCAGGGCAATTCTTGCGGTAATTCTAGCAATAATTATACCAGTAATACTTTTCGTAGCACTATTTACCGCATTTGTACCTTCGATGCTAGGACCGTTTCCCGGACAACCATTCCCACTACCGACAGGACCAGGATTTGGAGGATATTAATTATCCTCCCTTTTTTATTTTTTTGTCTTACTTCACCTTATTTTCATTCTTCCTCATTTACTTTTACTACATCTACAAATTCGCTACGAGTTCATCTTTAAGTTCTTGCGCCCCTTTCTCTCCGGCTAATACCTCAACCAGTTTAACGCTGAATTCGAGCGCAGTTCCGGGACCTTGGCTGGTGACTATCTTACCATCAACCACAACTCGCTCATTTACGGATTTCGCTCCCCTCAGTTCGGTTTCCAATCCAGGATAAATCGTCACTTTCTTGCCTTCTAAAATCCCCGTTTTTGCCAACACAGAAGGCGCACCGCAAATAGCTGCAACGACTTTACCGAGTTCAAATGCTTTTTTTACCGCATCTAAAACGCGCTTGTCGTTACCCAGATTCACGTACCCGGGAGACCCACCGGGCAAAACGACCGCATCAAAATCCTCGATATTAATCCCTTCTATTTGTCTATCCGGAACCACCTTAACCCCATGTCCGCCTGCGATAGCGCCCGTTTGAAGACTTGCAATCACAACCTCTATCTCCGCCCTTCTGAGTGTGTCCACAATACTCATGGCTTCTATCTCTTCAAATCCCGTAGCCAAAAATACAACGACAGCCATATTCTACCAGCCCTCTTATTCCAAAGCTGATGCCACCACATTGCCAAATTCTTCGGCTGCTTCTGGTCCCCTTCCCGTGATTATTCGTCCATCTCGCTCAACTGCAGCTCCCGTATAATCGGCACCTTTTCTTTTCAAATTTTTCTTTTCCGAGCTGAAAGAAGTCGCCTTTTTCCCTTTTAGCAATCCCGCGTTTGCTAACGTTGAAGGAGCTATGCAAATCGCTGATACAATTTTTCCCCCTTTAAGCGCATTGGCGGCTAACTCATGGGCTCTTGAATCATCGAAGTACACATCTGCTCCAGAACCTCCAACAAAAATCACCGCATCATACTCCTCGGCACTAACCTCTTCTAAATTTTTATCCACTTTTATTTCCGCACCAAACATTCCTGTGGCTCGAGTAACCCCCTTTGAAGCGATTGTTACCTCTGCTCCCGACCGAGTAAAAACACCCATTGGTTCCTTCAGTTCCTCATCACGGAAATTTCCCGGCGCTACAACCATTAAAATCTTCTTCCCTTTTAGATCAGCCATTTTTTTCTCACCCCTAATATGCCCTATTAACAATAGTAATATACGAATATTTAAATATATATAAAGAAGTAAAAATAAAAAGAGGTTATGGACTTGCAGGGGAAACAACTGACAATTGCAACTGCTGCGGTAGTTTTGGCATTCTTAGTACTTATTGCGTTAGTAGCAAACCTGGCAATCAGAAAGGATAATAAAAGAAAGTAGTGGGATGGTTCTATTAAGTCCTTTTGTGAACAGAACAGTAGTAAAAGAAGCGAAAGAGAAGACGGTGGAGATTTCACCAAAGGTAGAAATTACTGATTTTATTCGTCCAAGCGCCTCAGTCCCTAAGCCTGCACCTTATCCTACCCCAGCACCGGCAGCACGGGAGGCACCGGGCTTTGAAACTTTATACGCAGCCTTTGCGCTCTTTGTCGCATTTATTTTACTGCTAAAGAAAAGAAGAGGGAAGGTGTGAGAAAGGGAATGGAGAAAGAGAACGAAAAAAGAAAAAAAGAGGAGAGAGAAGAGTATGAGGGTGTAAAGGAGAAAAAAGAGAGATTCGCATCAGATGATATTTTCAGGTATTTCCGGCTCGGTGTTTTCATAATTCTCATGATCTTACTTGCCGTGGCTATCTTTCAATTCTATTTCTACGCCATGGATGCCGCTTCCACGCTATTCGAGTACGAATACCGCTCTTTGGTGCAAGCAGGTTTCGTGGCATGCGTTATCGCTGTTGTCGTATATTTGCTGAGAGTGGTAATTATAAAGGAGTGATGAACTGAAATGAGAGCATTATACATGGGGCGATTTCAGCCCTATCATCTCGGGCATCATGAGGTAATAAAGCAGATAGCTTCTGAAGCAGATGAAGTCATTATCTGTATAGGGTCCGCGCAAAGAAGCCACGAGTTGGAGAATCCCTTTACTGCGGGAGAGCGCTATCTGATGATTTCAAAGTCATTAAGAGAGGAGGGCATTTCCAACTTTTACATTGTCCCCATCTTAGATGTGAACTGGAACGCAGTTTGGGTATCGCATGTTGAGTCATTGATACCGCCTGTGGATGTAGTATTTACAAATAATCCTTTGATAGGGCGTTTATTTAAGGAGCGGAGCTACGAAGTGCGAACTCCTTTACTATTCAACAGGAAAGAATATTCCGGTAGCGAAATAAGAAGGCGAATGTTGAACAACGAAAACTGGGGGGTTTTAGTTTCAAAAGCAGTTGTCGAGGTTGTAAAAGAGATAGAAGGAATAAGAAGGATGAATAGTCTGCGTAGAACTGACACCTAAATAAGATTTAGCTACCTGCTTCCCCTGTTTTACAGTCGAAAAAAAAAGGGGGTAAATTTTATATTTCCCCACTATTCAACTTTTTTTATTGCTTCCGTATTGCTTCCGTGATGTCTTCTTTTTTCACTGTCTTCCTTCCGGCATGCTCAGCGAGGCTTACGGCATTCATTGCTACTTTTTCGCCGTATTCTTCTATTACCTCAACTAATGCCTTACTTGCATCTTCGCTTACTCTCTCTGCCCCGGCGTTTCTCATCAACCTGGTTACAGGTGCTATGGGTAGTTCAGCCATTTTCATCACCATGATTACATAATGAAGGGGGGTATATAAGCTTTTCGGTTATTTGACCACTGGAACACCATCAAAACCAATGACCTAATGTCTTCTGCCTCATATCATCAAAAGAGGATAGCCCATAGCCAAAATGTTGCAACACTCTGTGCGCAACGGGTATCACCTGATGTTGGACGTAATAAGAGCTGTCAATTTGGTATGCTATCCCCTCTGCGGTTATTTCGTTCCCTTCGCTTCTCTCTATAATAGCCAAGGGGAAAGCACGGTCACTTGTCTTCCCCGCGCCTTTTATTATCACATAAGGCACTTTTGAACCCACTTCATAGGCTATATGAGAAGCCAAAGCCCTTTCTGCTGCTATAACGTGCGCTTGCTTCGTCTCATAGCTACTTATCTTTCTGGTTAGCGTCTTGTAAATTGTAAGCTTGTCAACGGATGTTTTGCCTTCTTTTATGTCCTGTATGACTGTTTTAACATATTTTATAGCAACAGCAGGGGCTTTTTCCTTTAATATCACCTCTATCACTTTCGTCTGTACTTCCTTCGCCAGCTCGCACCAGTCCCCTCTGCGCACTTCCAAGCCGCGAGCTACAATTTCTCCTTTATCTGTGAGCGCGGCATACCTCTTCTTCTTTCCCGTAAAGAAAATAGACTTGTGGAAATCCTGTATCTCGAGTTCAAGAGGGAGCTCTTCTGAAATACGGTCCGAAACTTCCCACGCCTTTTTCAATATCCCTGTTCTCCTATCCCCTTCCAACTCAAGTTCAGGCGGAAGTTTCGCGAATATACTATCAGTATCTCCGTAGATAACCTCAAATCCAAGTTCCTCCGCCACTTCTACCGCTCGCTTTATAAAATGTCGCCCCCATGCCGTTGTTGCTTCAGCGCATTCTCGCTTGTAAAATTTCGCCGCGTTCCACCCGGTATATCCATAAAAGCTGTTCGTGAGGATTTTGATACTCTGCTGCTGTATGTCCAACAACCGATATTGAGCCGAATTTTTGTCATATTTCTTCATTTCCGCCTTTATCGCTTTTCTTCTCACAATCAAATCGCTCATTATTCTTTTAAAGAATCCATCCGGAGCTTTTCTGAACGCGTGCCCTACCTCTGGTGCGACATATAAATCAGATTCATGTTCTGCACTTCCCGGTTCTACAAAAGTATCAGGAGAGATGTTGAAGGAGATCATGATGGTAGGGTACATAGAAGAGAAGTCGAGAGAGATGACATCTTCATGCAATCCCTTTTCCGGCGGAAGCACGAAACCGCCTTCGAATGTCTTTTCACCTCCGCGTTTCGGTGGAACCAGTTCGCCTTTTTTAAATGCTTCTGCTGTTAAAAATGCTTCCACTTGCCTTCCTCGCCCCATCTTTGCTAACTCATCCAGTGGATAGCCTATCATCTTAGAAAGCTCAATTTGCATTGGCAGCATCTTCTCCGCGATTCCCAGCGCGCTGACCGCATCCGCCTTTGCGTACTTGTATAACTGCTGTCGTGCAAAAGAAGAAGGGGAAGCGTCAACCCAGTAGTCAGTAATCTCCCTTGGCGTTAAATTTACTCTCCCGCTTTTATTCAGCACGCCAAGGTATTCTGCTACATTTTCTAATTTCTTCACCTTCACGCTGCTTAAGTCGCGCTTTGCAAGCTTAAAAAGGTCAACGTTCAGCCGTCCCGTGATGTTTACCGCAGGCAACGCGCCCCGCCTCTCCTTTTCATACCGCACCGTGCTGCTATCAGCACCCACGGTTAAACGAATCCCATGCAATCTCGCTCTTTCCTTCAGGTATTGCCAATCAAAAGCGTCAGAATTATAGCCCACGATAACATCCGGCTGCATTTGATTTACAAAATTCACAAATTCTGTTATTACTTTTTTATCCCCGTCTTCCGCTCCTTCTCCTTCTTCCGTCACAAATAGCTTTGTCTTGACTTTGTTCCCTCCCCTTTCGGAGTATGCAACAGAAATAATTATGATAGGGTCCCTTTTTGGGGATGGCATCCCATGCCCACTCCGCGTAGCCATTTCAGAGTCAAAAGCAAGGATTCTTAGCTGCGGTAAGCTTCCCCCATTCATCTTTTTGTATGATACTTTTGAAGCAAAAATAGCCTCTTTTCCTCCCGTATTCGCATGACCAAACTCTACTTCTTCTCCTTCCGCTTTTACACCGCCGAAAGGTTTGAGTTGTTTGTCTATCAAGTATCTAATTGCAAACAGGATATCTGCTTCCAAGACGGTAAGACCCGCTTTTCTGACTGCTTCTCGCAGTAGTGGAACATGTCGCGGATGCGTAGCGAAAATTTTCAACACGCTTCGATCAACACCAAGTAATTTCTTCTGGCAAAATTCCACTCGTTTAACTCTTATTTCCTCATCTGCTCTATCCACACAAATTTTTTCTACTAATTTCTTCTTTTCTTCCAGCTCCTCCTCCGCTCTCTCTGTATCCCATACATAAAAATGAGGGGAGTAAGAATACGGAAAAGCGTAAAAATAAGGCTCGAAATTTTTGTCTAACACCCTAAAATCCTCTCCCTCTTTGCTCTTGCACCATAGTCTTATCACTGGCTTTTCTTTCTTATCTTCGTCTTTTTCCGTTATGTAATCAATGTCCAGTAGAAAACCCTCTTTCTTCATTCTTCTTCCCTTTTTTATTCCTTTCACACTTGATAAATAAATCTTTGCAATGAAAGCACAATTTAGAAAAAAGTTAAAGGACAGCTTAAATTCTAATTAATCCGGTCAAGTAGAAGAAATGAAAAAAATTATTGTTGGCGGTGGAAGAGCAGGGAGAGAAGTAGCCGCCCAGTTGCCGGAATCTGTGACTATTGAGATAAACAAGGAAAAACGTGAAAAGCTTTCGGAATTAGCGGGTGTGGAGGTAATCATAGGTGATGGAAGCGATGAAGACTTGTTAAGGCGAGTGGGTTTGGATGATGCCGAGGTTTTTATATCGCTCACGAGCAATGACGATGTCAATTATCGTGCTGCAGCTATTGCGAAGAAATATGGTGTTCCTAAGATAATTGCTCGGGTAGAAGACCCAGAAGACCGGGAGAGGTTTCAGAAGCTGGGTATTGAATCCATCATGTCTCCTACAAAGATAGTTGCAGATCTCATCGGTGATACGATGCGTTCTGGCTTTGATGCGAGTGCAGAGATACGCAAGCCATTTGAAAAAATCCTCGTTCCAATCCTCAGTAAAAATACAATAGATGAAGCGTTCAAGGAAGCTTTGTTCGTTGCTTCCGTAGCAGGTGCAGAGGTCACTGCTGTATCATCTGAGGAGATAGACAGGCAAGAGATGGAATCCAGAGCAATGGAGATAGGCGTACCGCTTAAGAATATAAAGAATATAGTATTGGAAGAGGAGAAACGGATGGACATTATAAAAAAGCTCCTGCATTATCCCGGCTGTATAATAATCGACCGTGTAAAGGAGCACTTCTATCACCCTGATTGTGTAATAATAGACCACGAAGAGCTCGGCATTATGGATAGATTATTTATTTGAAGCTAATAAAATGCGCTTGCTGTCCGATTCTTGTTGCTCGAACATTCAGGTATTACGAACACGTTCTTGCACTTCTGGATTCATCTGGTGTGTCTGCGAGTGTTGGAAGACATGCAGTTCAGATAGCGCATTCATGCGGTGCAGACCTGCATTTACTCATTCTGGAGGCTGTTCCAAGGGAGTTGATTGACTGGATAAAGAAGATGGGGGAAAAAGGAAACATACGGATTATTGAAGATTGGATAGAGGGTAACCCGGGGATAGAAGCGGTAAAAGAAGTGAGAAGAGGGAAGTACGAGCTCACAGTGATTCCCTGGCGAGGAAGAGGTGTTATAAGCTCAGACCTGATAAGTAGAATAGTAAGCGGCGCTCCCTGTTCTGTTCTAACGGTTGTGTAGCTGTTATGATAATAACCATAAGCCCCTATATCCTCTTATTAGCGATAGCGGTCTTCGCATTCATCATTCCGATTATTTCTGGTAGAATAGGCGTCCTGGCAGTGGTTGGGGAGATCATTTGCGGAATCCTTCTTGGGATTTTGGGATTCTCACTCGAAGCAGAGGGGCAGATAGTTATAGACTTTCTTGCAAGATTTGGGCTTATATTTCTGATGTTTTTAGTGGGTCTGGAGATAGATTTTTCTAAGATTGAGGTTCAGGGTGCGAAACTGTTTCTCCTCGGAACTCTTATCTTTATCATCACACTCGGCATTTCGATATTCCTGACGACTAAACTGGGCTTTGGGTTATATCTTGCACTCTTGCTCTCAACCTCCGCGGTGGGATTGACCATGCCGACGATAAGGGAACTGGGGCTATTAAAAAGCGATTTTGGACAGACAATACTCATATCGGCATTCATTGCAGATTTTGCTACCGTGTTGCTCATTACGGTGTACACACTACATTTTAAAAAGGGATTCACGTGGGAGATGTTTTTATTTGCGTTCTTATTCGTTCTGTTTTTTATAATATATTACGTGGGTAAGCTTGCAATCTGGCATTATCCAGAGCGTCTTTCAGAATGGTTTAAATGAATCGGCTATCATTGTACTTGCGATAATAACAAGTATCTGTTGTCCTACCATTTTCAGGAGGATGCAGCAGAAGGAGATGGAGAAAGAGAAAGACATATGAAAGTTAAGTATTATTAGTAGAAATAAGAAAAAGAGGGGCAATATTAGAAATGGTGAAGAACACGATATACATAATTGACGTCACGAATAGGGACGGAGTGCAGACGTCAAAATTAGGATTAGCGAAGTTAGAGAAGACCATGCTGAACCTTTACTTAGATGAGATGGGGGTTTCCCTGAGCGAGTTTGGATTTCCAGTCACGAGGCACGAGACGAACTATTTGAATGCAAATCTGGAGTTGGCAGAGATAGGGGCAATGAAGCGCATACGACTCAGCGGGTGGTTGAGAGCAATAAAGGGTGATGTCGAAGAAGCTTTCCGACTGGTGCCGAAGCTGAAGGACGTTAATTTGAGCATACCAATATCCAAGCAAATGATAAAAGGCAAATTCAGGGACAAATTGCGTTGGGAGGGGATAATAGATATGATGTGCGAAGCCGTTGACACAGCCAGGGAACGCGGTGCAGCGGGTATTGGAGTAAATGCAGAAGACGCTTCGAGGGCGAAAATCGAAAAACTGATTGAATTCGCCGAAGCAGCCAAACAACACGGTGCGGACCGGATAAGATACTGCGACACACTGGGATATGACGACCCTTTCACAATATATGAGCGAATAAAAATGCTCGGTGAGTCAGTGGGTATGTCAATCGAACTGCACTGCCATAATGATTTGGGCATGGCGGTTGCCAATTCAGTTGCAGGGGCAAAAGCAGCGATAGATACGGGAGTAGGTGCGTATATCAATACAACAGTCAACGGAATAGGAGAACGAGCCGGCAACGCAGACCTCGCTTCGACAATACTTGCAGTAAAGAAGTCCAGCGGATTTGAAAACAAATACCATTTGCAGGATATTGATTTAAACCGCGTATGGAAGATATGCAACTACGCTTCTCTCGCATTCAGAGTGCCTATCCCACTAAACCAGGCTGCGGTGGGCAATAATGCCTTCGCACATGAATCAGGAATACACGTTGACGGCACGTTGAAGGACAGCAGAAATTATGAACTGTATGACTACACCGAAGTCGGCAGAGGGCATATCGAGCAGATTGAGACGGGCAGGCTTATAACAACGGGAGAATATTCGGGAATAAAAGGGTTCAAGAATGTAGCAGGTAAATATAAGCTAAAATTTCGAGATGCCGCAGAAGCCCGTGAGATATTAGAACTCGTGAGGTATGCGAACGTTCACACGCAGAAGCCCGTGACGGAGGGCGAGATGAAATTCATTGCACAATATCCCGAGCAAGCCCGAAAAATTATGTCCGTGCAACCTTGAGTTTTTTCAGTTCCTCTTTTATTATCCCTCTCGCTTGCTGCTCAAATTCGCTCTTCACTTTATGTTTCTTCGGCATTCCCCTTCCCCTTTCCCTTTTCGCTCTAACTCTCATGTTGCATACTTATAGTTCCAGAGATTAAAAAAGGTAAAAAAAAGGAAAACTTTAAAAATAACCCGCACCAAAATCATGTTATGAAACTCAAGTTCAATGGTGAAACACGGGAAGTAAAAAGCAAAAGATTAGGAGATATTATCGAAGAGCTGAATGGTGCATACAAGCAAGGCTGTATAGTGGCTGTTGCCTCAGAGAAGGAAAGCAAGGAATTAAAAAATGTATTTGCTGTGAAAACAGAAGGGGGAGAGGCAAGGATAAAAATTGTCAGAGAAAAGGAGGCTGAAGCTGGGGCTGAAACTGAAATTGAAACTGAAACTGATGCACGGTCTTTATTCTATAAGACTTATAAGGAATTCCGCAATGGTAGCGGTAGGATAGGATGGAAGAGTGAGGATATAACTGCTATTGGACCGATAGCGACGAATCTAAAGGTAGAAAAAAGCGAGCATAAATACAAGAAATGGGATGTTTTCTTCGGCTTTGGCGGTTTTGATCCGGGCATGACATATCTTATGATAAGCAAGCGAGACCACGAAGCTGTTTATGGGACTGATAGGGATGCTATAATAGGGAAATTAACGAGGGGCAGGGATATTATTTCGGATTTGCGCGAGGGTGACAGAATAGAGGGGATAAGCCCTATTGTAACAAAAGCGGAGAGAGCGGGATTTGTCACTACTGACTTGAATACGGAGATAGAGGAAGGGCAGGAGATATGCACCTTTGCAAATGTAAAACTCTTTCGAGAAGCACCAATGTCATGCGAGCATTTCTTGTCTCTTACAAGAGATGGTGTTTTTCACATAGATGACCTTTCACATACTTATATGGCTTCAGAAGCTTTAAAAAGGCTTAATTTGCCTGTTGAGAACATCAGCTACCGATCAAAATATTACCTGACGGCGAGGAACACAGGGACAGAGAAAGGGAAAATTTATGCGTATAAGGAAAGCAGGCTGCCTCATCCTTCTCATAACGTATTTGGTGAGATAATACAGGGTGGAGAATTGATTGATTACGCACAATTTGGAGATGTTATTTATACCTCGACAGAGCCGAAGTGGATGACAGTGGTAGGAAAAACGCAGCGCGAAGCGGAGGAGTATTTAGAGCGTGAGGATATCGGATCGCTAAGGGAAGGAAACAAGGATGATAATGCAGTGGTTGTAGATCAGGGACCAGCGTTGACGATGGATATCATGGAGGTGGGGGAAGTAAAAACAATTGGTGTTAAGAAGGAAGGAGTGTTTATAATAGAGTTATTTTATGATGAGGCGCCTAAGACCGTATGGTATTTCAGAAAGCTTACAGGGTTGATTAACAGACCAATAGGACTTTTAAAGGTCCATTTCAGTATTCCTGGGAAGATGGTACTATTTCATGGAAGCGCAGATGAAGCGGGGACACTTGTTCCCGAGAACTTGCCAAAAGAAAAGGTTAAAAAGGGAGTCCTTGGGATTACAAACATGTCCCGCTTAAACCGAGGGATAATGGGAATCAGATTGGACGACAGCAAGAAATACGGACCCACCGGCGAGACTTTCGATGGCGTAAACCTCGTCCTTTCTTTTTCTTCTTTTACACCTTCAACTTTGTCTTTTCTCAGTAAGCTAAAAGAAGGGGATATGATTTATGTGAAAGAGAAATAGGTGTTTAGGATTAGGATTTCAAAACACAAAATTTTGAGCAGATACGGGCTATCGTATAGGCAACTCATATTTCCCCGCTATTTCTTTGAACGCCTCGCTCAGGTACTTTATCCTGCCCCAGCACAACCCATAAGTATTAAGTTCCCATACCCTTGTCGAGCCTGCGAATTCACCTATAATTCCTCTTCGCTTCAATTCATCGCTGAGAAAAAAGCCTCGTCGCTTATGCCTCTTCGCAATTCTGTCGAAACTATCGCGAGTATCAACTTTTGAAAGCGTATGTTTACGAGGATATTCACTCGATATTTTATTCCCTTCTATTCGCAAGAACTCTTGGATGAAATAATTTGATTTCTTTACTTCCTCATCCCATCTCTTCACTCGCTCTTTTATGTATGGAAAAGAAGCCATCATGGATAGCAATGTCCCACCCATCAGGGTGCAGCCCAGCATCTCCGGCTCTTTATTCTCGAATCTCCTACCTGTGGTATCTCCAACTATATGACTGCCTCTGAATACTTTTGGTGCCCAATCTTCAGTAGTGGCAAGGATGCCTGAGGGTGCGACTGCCGCCATACTCTTATGCCCTGAGCCCACAACGAAGTCAGCTCCTATGTCCTTACCGTTCACGGGCAGTATCCCCACGGAATAAGCGCCATTGTAAAGAAAAGGGATGTCATATCCCTTTGCAACCTTTCCCACGCCATACACGTCATGCTCGTTCCCGAAGCCGTAATCAAAATGCTCAATGATGATAAGTTTAGGTAGTTTTCCCGTCTCTTCCTTCACACTTTCTATCTTTTCTGCTACGGCATCACCGGTAATTATGTTCTTCTCGCCAGAAGGAACTTCTTTAATTTTGCCACCTACATTCTCTACTGCTAAGTACTCGGTATAATGCGCCAAATCCGAAACTAACACGATGTCGCCTTTCTCAAGCAGAGAGGAAGTAACAGCCTGGAAACCTCTCCTCGCACCCGGCACAACCCTTACTTCGTCCATACCTACAAATTCGGCGAGTTCTGCATGGAATTCGTCCACAGGCGGTTTTCTGATCTTATCAAGCCTGCCCTCCAGACATTTATCGCAGACGGAATATCCATCGCCGTATGCAATAAGTGCTTTTCGCGCTTCTGGCGTTAATCTCCCACCGGGTTGAATGGCATTAATGTTTATGAATTCTTCTTCTATTGTTCTTAGTTCAATCTTATCCTCTACGTATTTGATTGGGCTGCCCTTGCCCTCTTTTAATTCTTTTATGATGGCTTCTACACGGGCTATGCCAGTTAAGAGTTGTTCTTCTTCGTTTTTGTCGAGTCCCGTGGGTAAGGCATGCCTGAATATTCCTCGCAGGTCTTCAAGTGCAAACAGCGCCTCGTATATTTTTCTTGCTCTTATGTTCATTTTTTGTTGTCTATTCTTCTAAATTTGCTTCAAGTTCCGATTCATTTCGATCCTCTGTAATGCATATCTTGGAAGAGTTTCGTCATCCAACAGTTCTTTTAACAGCTTTCTATCTTCTTCATCACTGTTACTCACGGAGTAATTGTCATAGAAAATACTACCATCCCTTCTCAAGGCACCAATGCCTTTTCAACAGTTCCAGTTTTCATGCTCTTATGTGGTTTTAAGTGTATGCAAATACCGCAACCCCAATACTAATGCCGATGCTGTGTGCACGTCCATTCCCAAATCGTGATTGATTATCATTAACCTTTATATAGTAACAGAAGTAAATAAACAAATAATGAGACCGATGAAAATAGAGGTCGATGAACGCAATGCATCGGATGTCGGCGAACTCGTGGTGAGCAAAGTAAGAGAGAAGCTGCGGGGAAAGGTGGCACCGAGAAGCCGGGTAATGATCACTTAGGTGGACTTAAGACCGCTTATTTGTGAACCCTAAACTACTTCTTTTAATATCTGATGTGTTAATTTTAAAAATGTTCTCGACTTCTACTTTATACCGCAAACTTTTGCTTCTCTTCCTTTTTATTACCCCAAATGCTTGCAATATCCTCTGTCTGCCCTTTTCATTAATTAAATTTCCCCTCTGTTCCAAAGAATTTCTAATAATGGGTAAGATTTTATCAAGAGGGTGTTCTTGAGCATAATTTGTGCTTTCTTCCATATCCCAACTTTTGTACCTATTATGAACAATTTGAGCAATCTCTTCAGCAGTGTACACATCAAACTCTATAAGAGTGCTCTTCTCCCGCCGATCCTCCGTAACTGCTCGCTCATAAATGGTCTTTTCTTCTACTCTTTGCGTCTGATAAAACAATTCCTTTTGATAAAACTAACCGGATAAAGGCACTATTAATCTCCTCTGCACATTTCCACTCATCTGGTGTATAGACAAGAGGTTTTTAATCTTGTCTCCATTAATTTTGCCCCCTTTCCTTAAAGTTCTCTAATCTCTTCATCTCTCTCTTCTCATTCCCGAAAATATCAATATAAATAATCATCATCTGCCCCCGCACAAAGATAACCGTCCAGTTCTACACCAGCAATTCTATGTTTTTCATCCCTGCACTGAAAGAGTTTAAGCACAAATTCCCTATATTTATCCCTGGGCAAATCTTTAACCATTTTATAATTATACAGACCAGCGTTATAAAGAGTAAAAGGTTTTGGCTTTAATGCCTTTCCTTTATTGCCAATCTTTTCCTTAAGATTTAGCAATCTTTTTTGCATAGTATAAATGGCAAGTTTACCACAATCAATCATAATCCATCTTCTACCAAGTTTTTCTGCCACTGCTCCTATTGTCCCAGAACCAGCAAAGGCGTCAAGAACAATATCACCAGGATTGGAGGAAGCTTTGATGATAATTTCTAATAGTCTTTCTTTCTTCTGATTTGGAAAACCTAAATACTCAGAGCCATGAGCTGTAGCCATTGATGGAACATCATCCCACACATCGTATCTATATTTACCTAATAGTACCCATTCGCCATTCATAAATTCTTGAGCTGGGTAATGTCTCCGTTCCTTTGTCCACTGTTTATACCACTTACCGCCCTTGTCCTTTTTGTATGCAGATAAATCATCATATCCAATTCTTACACCATCGGGATTAAAAATATGCTTGCCCCAATTTTTTGTATAAAAATAAATGGTTTCGTGTTTCCTTGCATACATATTCTGGCTGTTAGTCGTTCCTTTATAATTCCATATTATTTCATTAACTAAATTATGCTCTCCAAAAATCTCATCCATTAAAGTCTTAAAATAATGAGCTTTTCTCCAGTCCAAATGCACGTAGATACTCCCATCATCAGCCAAGAGCTCTCTCAAAAAGACAAGCCTTTTTCTCAGAAATTCCAGGAACTGCGCTCCTATTATCTTATCCTGATAAGCCTTTTGATCCTGAGTGCCTCTGAATTCCTGTTTTGTAGCAAAAGGAGGATCAATATAAATCAGCCTCACCTTTCCTTTTCCTGCATTTTTATCGTAAACCTCAGGATCATCCATTAAGGCTTTAAGAACCTGATGGTTATCGCCAAAAATCAGCTTGTTCGTCCAGCCACCATTTCCATCACCAAAGGTTTTCACGGGTTGCAAAGGAACCGCCATTGTATCTGCGAGTATTTCTTCCTCCCGCTCCTTGCCTTCATAAGTAAGTTCATATTCCTTTTTTGTCTCAAAAGGAATGATATACCTGTAACTATCTGGAAGCGGCTTACCCTCTGTTAAACATTTACTCATATATTCTATCTCCTCATCACTTAGTTTATTCATCTCATCTATTTGCTCCTCTTCTACTTTCTTTTATACTACAAAAATTTAAATTATACTCCTCAATTAACCCCTCGTCTGTAAAACTGAAATATCTATTCTCACCTATAATAATATGGTCTAAGACTTTAATTTGCATGGTGTTACACGCATAGACCAAATCTTCTGTTATCGCCTTGTCGCTTTCCGAAGGTGTAGGGTCTCCCGAAGGATGATTATGAACAAATATAAGCGAAGCGGCGTTCTTACTGACCGCACTTTTCACTATCTCTCTTGGATACACCGAACTCGCGTTTAATGTCCCCTCAAAAAGGTTCTCATCACCAATAATCTGACCTGCACTGTTCAAATAAATAACCTTGAATTTTTCTGTTTTTAAATCTCGCATTGTTAGATACAGGTAATCAAACACCTCTTTCGAGTTTCTCACTTTACTAACCGATTTCATCGTCTCCTTCAAGTATTCCTCAGCCAGTGCATGAATCGCCTTTATTTGTGCAACTTTTGCCTCACCTAACCCTTCTATTTCCATAAGCTTCTTTTTATCTGCTTCAAATATCCCTTTCACACCTCCAAACTGCGTGAGAAGGTCATTTGCGATTATTATTGCACTTTTACCTTGAATCCCTGAACGCAGGAAGATGGCTAAAAGTTCAGGCGTGGTTAGTTTGGAAGACCCATAAATGAGAAGTTTCTCTCTCGGTCGTTCTTCCTTCCTCAATCTCTTTAATTGATGTGAGGGACGCACAGAAGCAATCCATTCTTTCTTATACAATTCTATAGAAGAGGGTTCCCATTGAAAAGTCTCTTTTGCCTGTTTAACAATCGAACCTTCGTCAAGAAGTATATTTATTATCCTCCCGATTAATCTTTTGCTCTCACCGCAATCCCATATATCATGTTTAGAAAAAATTTCGTTTTTTAAAAGTCCATGAAATATTCGTTCATATTTCTGTAGCCTTTCAATGTCCTTAATCTCTTCAGGGATGATTTTCATTCTCTTTATTTAGTCTAACATCATAAATTTCGCAATAATAAATCAAATAATTATTGGATAAAAATAATTACCTCAAAAAACAATCTCATATAACTCCTTCTGAACCTCAGCATCCTGATATTTCGTCTCATCCTGTAAATATCCGCTGATGACTTCATATTCGATTTTTGATACTTTGCTTTTCAGCCATTCTATCCCTTTCGACTTAAAGGGGATGAGAGAATAAAACGAAATGCCATGCTGAGCGGCAACTTCAGCCGCTCCCTGCTCACGGTCGAGTAAAACAACCACATCCTTACATTCAACTTTTAAACCTCTCTTCTTCGCTTCGTAGTTCATTTGCTCAATTGCAACGAGTTTGGAATCGAATTTAGTCGCCAGGTCGTCAATAACCGCTATCCGGTCGCCCGTTTCAAACTCGCCCTCTACCAGCGTATGCTCACCATAACTCTGAATGTACTTCTCGAATTCGTCCGAAGACCTGACATCTACTTTTCTCGTCCAGAGCGATGGTATGCCCACCAGTATTGCTATTGCACTGGCGATAGGTGTTCCCGTCATTGCGACACCCACCACTTTATTTACATCTTTGCATTCCTCTTTGATTATTTTTCCAAGAGCATAGCCCACTTTTCTGAGCAGTTCATGATAAGAAGAGAGAGGTCTCAATTGGATGTAGAAGGGACTCCATAAGCCAGAAACGAGCGTCCAACCACCGGGATTATCACGATACCATGTTTTTATCAGCCCTTTTTCGTATAACAAACAAGTTATCTCTTTTCCGAGTTCCTCTTTCTCGTCTTTCCATGTCATTTTATTTTTTGTAATGTCTTTCATTACCTTCCCTCTCAAAATGCTGGAAGCCTTGAAGCGTGTCGCCTATCGTAGCAGCTACCTTTTTCATAGTTTTATGGGGGTTTTAGGTGTATGCAAATACCGCAACCCCAATACTAATGCCGATGCTGTGTGCACGTCCATTCCCAAATCCTGATTGATTATCATTGACCTTTATATAGTAACAGAAGTAAATAAACAAATAAAGAGACCGATGAAAATAGAGGTCGATGAACGAAATGCATCAGATGTCGCCGAACTCGTGGTGAGCGAAGTAAGAGAGAAGCTGCGGGAAAAGGTGGCACTGAGAAGCTCTGGGTAATGACCACTTAGGTGGACTTAAATCCACTTATTTGCGAATCCTTCCTTTCGCTCAATCCAATGTTATAGTAGTCTTCTTCTTCTCGTCTTCTTTCTTTGCTATCTTTACGCTGAGCACGCCGTTTTTATAAGTCGCCTTTGCAGTTTCGGACTTTACAGGCATGTCAAAGGGTATTTCCTTGAAGTACTTTTTCTCGTTTCCCGTTCTTATTTCCAGTGAGTCTTCGGTTGTATGCAATTTTATATCGCGCTTCTCGACACCTGGCAATTCCGCTACGACTTCGTACGAATCCTTCTGCTCCATCACATCTATCAAAGGCTCACGTTCGCCTCCTGGAGCAGGCTCTATTCTTCTGTACGAAGGTTTTATATTTCCGAACTCTTTTATCTCCGGCTCCTTTTCCGGCTCCTTTGTATAGGAGAACCCGTAAATGAAAGGACCGTGTCTCCTTCCTTTTCCCTCCGCCGTCTCCTCTTCCGTTACAAAATCCTTGTACTCTTCTGGCAATTCCTCTTCTAATCTCCTCGTTATATCCTCAAACGGGTCTCTTAACCACTCCTCTCTATCCTCCGGCTCTCTTCTCAGCCTTCTTGAGAACTCCTCCTCGAATGGTACTCGCACTCCTCTCGCATCTTCAAACATCCGCTCCATATACTTCTCCATCAAATCAAATATTGAGGGTCTTCTTCTTCTTTCCGCCATGTTTTATTCTTCACCTTCTATATATAAAAAGTTTTATAATTGGAGATGCAAGTAAAACAAGAGGAATCCCTAAACTTGTATTCTGTATCCTGCATCATGAATCTTGGCTCCCTTACCGATTACCCGCACTCTACACTCATCACTTTTACCTGCACTTCTCCTTTTATTTGCGATATAAGTGTCATCAATTCGTCCATCTTCTCCGTACTACCTTCAGCGCATATAACAACAGAACCCTCTCCTCGAGCCACACCGCCTGCACTTATGGGGAAGGCATCCTCAGCTCCTAATATTCTCAGTGCCTCTATCTCGGTAATTATCTTTCCATGCACGGGCATCAACCCTACTGGCATACCCACCGATTTGTAGAATCTCTCCTTCCCTACTCGTTTCGCAGCCTCTGTAATGGAATAAGGTATCATTTTCTCAATACCCACGGGAATGATAAAATTCACGCCTCTTGCCCTCACGGTTCCAATCGCTGAACCTATCGTGCCACCGGCGGTATGTGCCAGGAGTATGCCTGCATTTCCGGTTGCATCCAACGCATTTGCACCTTTTATGAACACGTCTTCCACAGATAACTCCTCTATCGCGTCTGCTATGCTCTCGTCGCTGCTTACCACGCCATTTTTTATTATTACTTCCCTTACCCTCTCTTCTTTCGTGACAACGCAAGTGCCCTTGTCCGTTATGACACCAGCAGCGTATCTCTGCTTATCTATCGTATTCGCTCCAGACAACTCACTCAAAATCTCATCGGCTACATAAGCATTTGTAGTACCCAGCCCTATTATGATAGTGCCCTGTTTCAACGCTCGCTGCACTTCTTCTAAGTTCTTCACACCCTTTGCAATCACCCGTTTTGATTCCGAAGGCGTAAGCACTATCAGAATTTTCTCCTTTTCTTTTGCCATATTATTCTGCACTTCTTGTCAGTAATTGCATAATTTTAGTAATCGTATTGTTTCACTTTTACAAATTTCTCGGGGCTCAACTCCTCCGGTCTCCTATCCAATTCCTCAAGTGCCGAGCTTTCCGGAAGTTTTGTTTTAAATATATTCCTCATCTTCTTTCTCCTGTGCCCGAACGCCGTAGTAACGAACTCAAAAAACTCCTTTTTCTCCTCTACTATTCTTTTCTCTTTCTCCTTCTCCTTCTCCTTCAACCTCACTACCGCTGCTTTAATATTTGGCGATGGATAAAAAGCATCTCGATGAACGAACTCAACAATTTCAACGTCTACAAGTGCCTGCACGATAACTGATAAACGCCCATACAAATTCGACTTGGGTTTTGCAACCAATTTCTGCGCAAACTCTTTCTGATATAACAGCACAGCAAGCCCGAAGCCAGCATTATGAAGCAGCAATTTATAAGTGATTGGCGATGACAAAGAAAAGGGTATGCTCGCAATGACTTTATCAAATTCCGGTAGTTCTATTTTCATAATGTCGCTTTCTATCACCTCTATTTTGCTTTCTTTATTCCCATATTGCTCCCTTAATATCTCACAGAGTTCTTTGTCCTTTTCCACAGCATAAACTTTCTTCGCTTTGCTTACCAATTTCTCGGTGACGCTTCCCAGTCCTGCACCTATTTCCAGCACCACATCACCGCTCTCTACACCTGCATATTCCACCATTCTCGCTGCCACACGGTCATCACTCAAAAAATACTGACCATGACTTCTCGCAGCTCTTACGCCTCGCTCCATAAGGATTTTTTTAACTTCCATTTCGTAGAAGATATTCTTAAAGAACTTGGAAGAGCCACAACTCTGCTGCGGGCCCTAATATGCCTATTTTCATTTTCTCTCTTCTGTGTAAATCTCGTAAAATCTCGTGGTTTTATAACTTACCTCACGAACTTAATCACGCCACTTCCCGGTGCAAACAATATCCCATCCCGCTTCATCACCTCTATTATCTCCTCAGCCTTTTCTCTTTCCATCCCCTCCTCCTCCGCAAGGTCAAGCACCTCTTCTATCGGAACTTCATCGCCGTATTCCTTCTCCAACTCCTTTATTATCTCCCTTACGGACCTTGCTCGGTCCCTCCGTGTTTTAGTCGTGCCAACGGTTATCCAATCGGTATCCAGCTTACCGGTTTCGGGGTCAACAAAAACACGTTTCAAGCAGTATGTAACCACGTTAATTACACGTTCAGCATCTTCAGCCGTTATTTTATCACTCAGCCTGGTCCGAGCCCTCGCCTCGCCCAGCCTGATCAACGCTTCTAACTGCCGTGCTGTCACAGGAACTGGCGCATCTTCATCCTCATACCCTTGTCTGCGAAGCCCGATATAAAAATCCATGAACTTGTTTTTCGCTTCTTCAGTCATCACAGGAAATACATTTCTTTTGCTCCATGCAACGTATTTTCTAAATAATCCCCCTGCTACTTCCGGCTCCATTATTTGCATCGCCTCCCCGAAATGCTCTTTTTCCCCCTTGTCCACTTTACCTATGTTCTCAGACCTTGCAAGAAGTTCACCAGCGTAATGCGTCTCTAATATATGTTCTGCAGTCTTCGTGTCCCTCTCTTCATTCGGTCGGTCCATCATGGTAAAAATAAGATCGAATCTTGACATCAGTGTAGGAGGCATATTTATCTGCTCCGCAATCGGCGTGTATTTATCAAAACGCCCGTATTTGGGATTCGCAGCTGCTAACAAGGCACACCTTGAGTTTAACCTTGCCATTACCCCAGCCTTCGCTATACTCACCGTTTGCTGTTCCATCGCCTCATGTAGCGCCTCACGGTCCTTTTTCTCCATCTTGTCTATCTCATCCACCGCTGCTATTCCTTTGTCCGCAAGCACTAATGCACCAGCTTCTAAAGTCCAGCGCCCTTCCCCAAACTCGTCTTTAACAGCGGCAGCAGTAAGCCCCGCAGAAGTGCTGCTCTTACCTCCTGTGTATAAACCACGAGGTGCTAACTTCACTAAGTAGGTGAGTAGTTGACTCTTTGCGACTCCCGGATCTCCAACGAGAAGCAAGTGTATGTCGCCTCTCACTCGCGTCTCGTCCGGCAACTCTTTTGGAATGCCTGCGAACAATTGGAGAATCATCGCTTCTTTTATCTCTTCATAGCCATAGATAGAGGGAGCGATGCTTTTTATAAGCTTCTCATACACGTCCGGCTGATCCTTGAGTTCCATTATTTCTCGCTCATCCTCCTCTGTTATCTCTATCTCTTCAAACTCCTCCTCCTTTATTTCCAACGAATTGCCATCTAAGTATATATCGAAGAAAGGCGTCTTCCCAAATTGTGTCGTCCTCTGATATGACCTGATAATACCGGTAACAATTACCCGGTCGCCGGGAGAGACCTCACCTGAAATGTCGTCTTCCAGATTGACATCTATCGCTTGTGGTAATTCTCCGCCTCTTAATTCCTCAGGCGACTCCTGTAACTTTATCTTTTGCGCATTTGCGAATTTGCACTTATCCACCAATAACTTAAAATGCTGTATCTTTCTACCACAGCCACCACTCTCGCGCTCGCACTCCCTCGGCTCTTTGAATTGCCTTCCACTCTGCTCTAGCGAAAAGATATGCCCGCAAAAAGGGCATTCAAATACCGCTTCCACTACTCTCGGTCTCACCTCGGTCGCCTTTGTTATCAGCCCCTCTATACTCACCAGCTTACCTATGTCGTTGCTTCGGATATCCCGTATCTTCACCTTTCTCGGAAGCTTAATTATACGAAGATTAGCTTCATCAAGTGTAACACCCGTGGGAATATCCATCTCCCTTAAAGCATGTGTTGCAGAAGCAATTGCCACATCAGGGTCTTCTAAAAGCATATCTGCAAGATTCGGGTCATATATGTCCATATCAGAGAATTTGACAAACAAACTACGCTTTTCCGGATAAGAATTTGACATATCTATAAGCCCGTTCCAACAATACCGCTTCAGAAAGTCCTCCCACCTCTCTGTTATCAGGTCCTGCATCATTTTATTATCACCTTTCTATTAAAACTTTTTAGAAGAAAGTTTTATCAAAAAATAGTTGTTTCTTTGGTAAAGTTATCTTTCTTTTTTAAAGAAAGGTTTTATGGCTGAGAAAAGTAGGAGTTATAGGATGGGAATGGGAGAGAGAATTAGAATGTCTGAGGTAGCGGTTGTTTTTGACGGTGCCGGCGTTTTATACGCACCTTTCAGGATTATAAAAAATATGGAAAGAGGCGTGACAAAACGGAGCAGAGTTGCAGGAACGACCTGTACGGACAGGCTTGAAAGGGGTGCGATGACAATTTTAAAGACAAGATATGAAGAAACGCTGGAGAAAGAAGAACCTTACGAAATTCTATCTGAGTTGATGCGCAAGAAAAGAATAGAAAATAAGGTGGTTTATAAGAAAAAAGGGATTAGTGACAATGAAGTAATGGAAGCAATTTGGAAGGATAAAAACGTTAAATTGAAGGACGTGTATGAAACGATGTCACTTTTAAGGAGGTGCGATATCCTTCCAGTGGTAGGGGTGGGTTTGATTATGGATGTGGCAGGAGGAGTGATAAAATACGTGATTGCTGGGGGTATACGTTTTTTCCCTGGAACGCTAAAACTGCTAAAAGAATTACGTGAGATGGGCATCCTGGTTTTTGTCGCATCCGGGGATAGGATAGAAGGAGAGGAAATGGAGACATATTTACCTGACATACCAGCGGACAATATTTTTGGAATGATGAAACCAGAGGATAAGAGGGATTTGGTAAAGAAGTTGAAGGAAGAGCATAAGGTGATAATGGTGGGGGACGACAGGAATGATTATCTTGCGATGCGGGAGGCGGATATCACGGTGTTGTCGCTGCAAGAAGAAGCAGACAGACAGAGGAGGATTTTTGAGGTTGCGGATTTCAGGATAAAAGATATAGAGGAAGTAAAGGGAATAATAGAAGAGATTAGATGAGAGGATAAAAATGGAGAGCGCAAAAGAAGGGGAAGGGCTGGAATCATTGGTAGAAGGTCTGAGAAACTTTGAGGGAGTGAAGCGAAAAAGAGCAATAAGTGACCTTGTAAAAAGGCTTGGTGATTCAGACCGAGTAGGAAGTAGAACGATAGAGGGGTTCGGAGAGGATGCTGCAGTGCTTAAAATTGACGGTGATAATTTCATTTTGCTTGCTGTGGACGGTATTTGGGGTAAGTTGTTGAGTGCCGACCCCTGGTGGGCGGGATATTGCTCCGTGCTTGTAAATGTGAATGACATAGCCGCAATGGGGGGCACACCCCTGGCTATGGTGAATCTGATGTCAACACAGAAGAAGGATATATGTGCAGAACTGGGAAGAGGAATAGGGGAAGGCGTGAAAAGATTCGGTGTGCCGATGGTAGGCGGACATTTACATCCTGACACTGCTTATGATGCACTGGATGTTGGAATAATCGGGAAGGTAAAGAGGGATAGTGTCATATTTTCAAGCGGTGCGAAACCGGGTGACAAGGTATTAGCAGGGATTGACCTCGATGGTAGAATATACCCAAGCTACAATTTAGCCTGGGACAACACGACAAAAAGGTCACCTGGCGAGATAAAAAGGCAGTTGGATACAATAGTAGAGATAGGGGAGAAGAAGTTAGCAACTGCGGGGAAGGACATAAGCAATCCCGGCACTTTGGGCACGCTTGGAATGTTACTTGAATCGTCTGGTGTAGGAGCAATTGTGGAGCTGGAGAAGATACCGAGACCGAAGGTGGAAAAAATGCCAATCGGTTTTGAGCATTGGCTGAAGATGTATCCCGGGACAGGATTTGTGCTCACTGTCGAGAACGATGAGAAAGGAGCGGAATGTATCGAAATATTCGGAGATGAAGGGATAGATGCTTCTATCATTGGTGAGATAGACAACAGCAAGAAGTTGAGGATAACAAATGGAGCGGAGACAGCAACGGTATTTGACCTTAATAAGGAGATAATAACAGGGATAAAGCACAGAGATTAGGGATTAGAGGTTAGATGTTAGATGTTAGCTGATACCACAAACTGCGTAGGAAGAAAAATGCGAAAATAGTAATAAGCTGTGGTTATTAGAGGGAGCACGAAAAATAATATGGGATGTGAAGAGGGTAATTCCTACCCCTCACGAAGGACGCTGTCTCATTGCCAGTGTATGATGAGAAACGAATTTGACGAGTTATACGAGAAGATAAGAAAGGGTGAGATTGAAAGAGAAGATGCGATATTTTTAGCGAGTAACCCCTCTTATTTGTTCCACCTCGCGGATGAACTGCGTAAGAAGAAGAAAGGAGATGTTGTCACTTACGTAGTGAACAGGAACATAAACTTCACGAATGTTTGTGTAGGCAACTGCAAGTTTTGTGCGTTCCGAGAAGAGAAGGAACGCGGGTATTTGTTGAGTATGGATGCGGTTTTGAGTAAGATTGAAGAAGCGGTGAATAACGAGGCAACGGAGATATGCATTCAAGGTGGACTGCACCCTGACCTCGCCATAGCAGACTATTGTGGAATTATTGAAAGCATAAAGTCGAATTTTGATGTGCATCTACATGCCTTTTCGCCGATGGAGATATACCATGTGGCAAGAAATTCCGGGATGAGCGAAGAAGAAGTGCTGAAAGAATTAAAAAATGCAGGACTGGGTTCTATTCCGGGAACGGCGGCAGAAATACTCGATGATTCTATAAGAGAAGTAATATGCCCTAAGAAGATAAAAACGGATAAATGGGCGGAGATAATAAAGACTGCGCATCGGTTGGGCATTCCATCAACTGCTACAATCATGTATGGGCATATTGAATCCTTAGAGGACAGGATAGACCATATATTTAAAATAAGGGAGATACAAAAGGAGACGGGAGGATTTACGGAGTTCGTGCCGCTGAAATTCATGCGAAAGAACAACGAATTGGGGCGAATGGTGGACAGAGAATTTTCTTTTTCGGAAAATGCAACCGTGCATGCGCTATCAAGAGTTATTCTTCATCCTTATTGTGTGAACGTGCAGGCATCATGGGTAAAGTTGGGAGTGACGGATGTGCGGGAGATGCTTCATTTTGGCGTGAACGATTTAGGTGGGACGCTGATGGAAGAGAGCATCTCAAGGTTATCAGGTTCCCTGGCTGGTGAGTATATGAACCCAGAGGACTTCGAGAGATTGATAAAGGATGCAGAGAGAACGCCGAGAAGGAGAGATACGCTGTATGAGTTATTGTAGTGAATGAAGCGTCTGTATATGCTCAATAAGGAATAAGGAGTGAGGTAAAAATGTTGGAGAATTGGAACGTGTTGGTAATAGGAGATAAGAATATAGAGGGGGAGTTATTGGAGGAATTGGAAGAGGACGGCGAGTTTGAGCGTTCTGGTTTTAGAGATGTATTGATAGGAAGCGTGGAAGATATAGTGGAATTCTTAGAGGATGCAGAGAACGAGAAATATCTTCATTTAAACAGGGTAATACCCATTGATGATGCTTTCTTTGTATCCCCAGAGAACCTGATAGAGATGCTAAAAAGGAGAATAGAGCGTTACATAGACGAAATCGAGCCGGAGGATACTTTCGGATTCTGGGTTGAGAGAAGAGGAATGAAAGAAGATATCTCCAGTCAGGAGGTAGAAAGAGAAGTTGGCGGATATTTTTACGACCTGGTAGAGAAGATACTCGGGAGGAAACCAAAAGTGAACCTTAAGAACCCTGATAAACTAATAGCAATAGAGATAGTTGGGAATAGATGCGGGATAGGTTTTATAACAAAGGAGATGCGCGAGAAGCACAGTGTGATAAGACTGACATACTCCCCAAGCTAAAGAATAGGGGGTTCTGCGGTTAGTGGCATCCACACCATTGCCGCTCCGGGGGTATCAGTGCTCCCCTTCGTTGCATCTCTGTCTACAACGAATTGATCTATGCTTGGATATGGCAAGGAATATCGAAATGCTCTTCTAAGGCTTGCCTTAATACAGGCAGATATAAAAACGTTTTCCGCGCTGGGTGTTTATGACACGTCAGTAATCACAGCTATTACTGCTCAAAACTCGTATTAGAGAGCAGATAAATCTTTTCTACCACACCACCAATAAAAGTATTTATATAGTGAACATATAAGTTTCGGCTGTATCCGAAGAAAGAAGACGAAAAGAAGTTGTTATCGGTGTTAGAGATATGCCTGCAGGTTGCTCTACAACTCCTTCTTAGCTATTTGGAATGACAGCGAGAAGATTCCTTCCCGGTATAATTTACAGGCGATGCTGCCGAAGATGAAAGAAGAGAAGGAAGGGTTGAAGAAGAGATGGAGAAAAGTCGGTAAGCTGCGCTATAAGAAATACGGGCAGTTCAATAGCTTCATCCTGAATCAATCGGAGTTCAAAGTTATAAAGACAGGTAATAGGCTTGATAAGTTGCGCATATCCAAGATCGGAGTTGGTCTGGATATGGGCATAAAGTCCTTCCTTACTGATAGCGATGGGCGACAGATAGAGAATCCTAAATTCTATCGTTGAAGTAGGAAGCCCCTTGCGATAGCGAGGAGTAGTTCAATACGATACTTTTTCTGAGAGCTATGGATCGGCGGAGAGATACATGGAAGATGCGTTAAAGTACTATAGGGTCGCAGGGATCAAAGAAGATGAGCCGCTTTTATCTACACGATAAGCCGGGTCATTATAGGCACGATGGCATACATAAGGGACATGTATGAGCGAGAGGCTGGGGATATTGTGGTTACGTAACACTTTTTCTTTTGATAAACCTTTTCTTTTTAAGAAAAGTTTGATGCGAAAGGCAATAAGAGACCCCATACACGGATACATAGAAATAGATGACCTTGCAATCGCGATAATAGATACCGTGGAAATGCAGAGATTAAGAAGAATAAGACAGCTTGGCTTCTCTTATTTAGTTTATCCTGGTGCAAACCATACGAGATTTGAGCATTCGCTCGGAGTTTACCATTTAACGAACGTTTTACTTGACATGCTGGAAGTAGAGAAAGAAGAAGAGAAGGAACTTCTTGTCGCTTCTTTGATACACGATATTGGCCACGGTCCTTATTCGCATGTGACAGAGCCACTGATAAAAAAGCTCACAGGGAAAAGCCATGAAGATATTGAAGATAGAATTTTCGTGCAAAATGCAGAAGCTGAATCATCGGCAACCCGTATTGCAGAGGTTCTGGAAGAACATTGCTTGGACAAGCGAAAGATAATAAGTTATATAAAAGGGGAAAAGGTAGAAGGTAGTAATAGTGATGAACGAGATTTTTCACGGATTTTAAATGGTGAAATAGACGTGGATAAGATGGATTATTTAGTTCGCGATTCGTATTATACAGGCGTGGCATACGGCGTTGTTGACAATATGAGACTTATTCAAGGATTGGATTTCTTCAAGGGAAGCCTTGTTATAACAGAAAAGGGGATATTACCTGCGGAATATTTGCTTTTTTCGCGATTCCTCATGCATCCTACGGTTTATAATCATCACACCAACAGGATAGCACAATTGATGCTTTTGAAAGCGCTTGAGGATTTCATCGAATCGAAGTCTGAATCTGAATCTGAGTCTGAGTCTGAGGACTACGCATTGGAATTAAGAGAAATGGATGATTCCGCAGTAAATAATTCGCTGAGAAATGCAAAGGGCTATCCTGAAGAGATAAGGGAGCGGATAAACGAGAGGCGATTATTCAAACGCGCGGTATATACAGGCATAAATGGACTAAGCGAGGGTGTAGTAGCGCAATTGAGTGAAGAAAAGCGAAGAAGGGAGGTAGAAGAGGAAATAAGCAAACGAGCTGGCGTAGATGAGAAATATGTATTATTGGATTTTCAAGGAGAAAAAGAAGCGGAGTTAAAAGAAAGTGCAGCGAAAGTAGTAGTCAGTAAGTCCTTACAGGGCTTGCGTGGCCGCGGACAGAGCGCACGAGAAATCAAGAGATTACGGGAAGTTTCTTCGCTCGTGTCAATGCTCAGTCGAGCATTCCGAGAAAATTATAAAGTAGGCGTTTACACACCTGAAAAATATAGGGAAGAAGTGAGGAAAGCAGCAGAGGTGATTCTATGGCGTTAGGATACCTTCATCCACCGCTTTATAAACTACATCAAAACGTTATCAAATATAAATAGGAGATAAACATCAATTGTTTCAATCCCAAAAACCCCGGTCAAAATTCATTTCTGGTTTTAACTTAAGAATTTAAGAGTAGAGTGACATAACTTACCTTCCTTTTCTTATTGCCTATTAAAGCGATTCTTTAGAATCGAATCACCCATCTCACTGGATACGCTAGATAAATGGATGCAACAATTGATGATATTTAGCCATTATTTCTCCCTCTATGAGGAAGCCCCGCCAACTAATATCTTCTTCACGCGGACATGCGGAGCGTATTCAGAAACAGGTACCTCCTGACCGTCTTTACCGCAAAACCCTATTGAACCTCGCTTTTTATCATTCCCCACGGCATCTATGTTCTTCAATACATCAAGAGTTCTACCGGAAAGAGAAACGTTTTTCAACCTTTTTGTAAGAGCACCCTTTTCTATCAGAAACGCTTCCTCTGCACTGAACTGAAATTCCCCCCTTACTGTATCCACCTGCCCTCCTCGCATACCTTTAGCGTATATCCCAAACCGTATATCTTCTCGCATATCTTCAAAATTCCAGTCCCCTTCCTCAATTACCGTGTTGCTCATCCTGACCAAAGGAACTTCAGAATAATCCGCGGCACGCGCATTCGCAGTTGGCATCGCTTCTAACCTGCCTGCGGTTTCCCGTGTATGCAAATAAGAAACTAAGATGCCGTCTTTTATCATCTCTGTTCTTTTTGACCTCGCTCCTTCATCATCGTATCTATAATACCCATGCGAGTTCTCGATGGTCGGATCGTCAGCAACAGTCAAACCTTCGTAGGCTATTGCTTCTCCTATTTTCCCCTTTAGTATTGATTCTCCGTATAATACGTGGTCAGCTTCTGCCGCATGTCCGAGCGCTTCGTGCATAAAAACTCCTGTAAGCTTCGGGTCCATTATTACAGGCAGCTCACCCGCAGGGGGCAGCTCAGCGTCAAGCAGCCTGACAGCTTTATCCGCAGCCTTTATACCCACGACCTCAGGATTTTCTTCTTCTATGACTTCAAAACCTGCCACTGCTCCGATACCCTCTGTGCCTTCTTGCAAAACATCCCCCTTTCTCGCTACTACCCTTACACGCATAAAAACTGCCGGCATTTCCATTACAATGTAGCTTCCATCGTAATTTGCATATATCTGCTCCTCGTAACCATCCAGATATAAGGTAGAGATAGTTTTTATGTATGGAGAGTGTTTCTTTGCCGCTTTATACGCTTCTTTAACCATGTGCTTCTTCTCTTCAATGCCGACATCATCAGGGTTTATTTTCGGCTTTAGTTTAAAATAGTCGTTTATCGGTACAGCGTCTGCAATTTTTACCGCTTCCGCATCCTTATTCGATTTCGATAGCGACAGCGCTCTACCGGTGTCCAAAGCGTCTTCAAAAGTATCTTTTATTCGAGGCTTTGTGATATCATTAGAGGAAGAAAAACCCCACGAATTTTTATATAGTACCCTTACACCCATGCCTTCGTCTATACCATAGCTCATCTCTCTAAGGGTGTCATCTCTTAGTTCGATAGCAGTTGCGTAACCCTTTTCCATGCGAATATCGACATATCTCACTCCTGCATTTTTCGATACTACAGAATCCATCGCTTTTTTTAGCTCTTCTTCCATTATATAGAAATATAAAATTAGGAGTATATTTATAATTGAAAAAGAAATAGGGTATGTGTAGAAGAGGGGCCGTAGCTCAGGCTGGGAGAGCGCTCGGCTGAAGACCGAGTTGTCCCGAGTTCAAATCTCGGCGGCCCCACTAAGATGAAAAAAGAATTAAAAGTAGTGCCAATCAAAAACGGAACTGTTATTGACCATATTCCAGGGGGACAGGCGCTGAATGTGCTGAAAATATTAGGGATAAATGCAAGGACTAACGCGGTTCTAAGCGTTGCGATGAATGTGCGAAGCAAGAAGATGGGCAGAAAGGACATAGTAAAAGTGGAAGACAGGGAATTAAAGCCCGAGGAGGTTGATAAAATCGCGTTGATTGCACCAAACGCAAAGATAAACATAATAGGGGATTCTGAAGTAGTGGCAAAGCATAAGGTTTACCTTCCAAAGTCAATAGAGGGGATTATAAGATGTGCGAATCCTAATTGCATATCCAATGCGGAAAAGGAGTCGGTTATCTCTAAGTTCATTACGGTGAGCGAGAACCCTCCTCTATTCAGGTGCTTTTATTGTGAAAGGATAATAGAAGATGCATCGGGGAATATCATATAGGGCCGGTAGATCAGTTGGAAGATCACTCGCTTGGCGTGCGGGAGGCCTCGGGTTCAAATCCCGACCGGTCCATTATGGCGGAGGGAGAAAGAGGGTCACACCCAACCTTGAGAATAAAGGGCACAAAAAGCCACGCTTTATCAGGAAAGAGCATTGTATTAGGTGTTACTGGCTCTATCGCCGCGGTAAGAACCGTTGAACTCGCACATGAATTGATAAGACATGGTGCAGATGTGTATGGGGTGATGAGTGAAGCGGCAATGGAAATAATTCATCCTTATACGCTTCATTATGCCACGGGGCATGAGGTGATAACGAAATTAATGGGGAATATAGAGCATGTGGTGTTTTTGGGGATGGAAGGTTCAGCAGACCTGTTTATCATCGCACCCTGTACGGCAAACACGCTGAACAAGATAGCGGGTGGTGTTTCGGATACACCCGTAACGGCATTTGCAACCACTGCCTTCGGCTCTGGAATACCCATTATAGTCGTGCCTGCTATGCACGAGACCATGTATAAAAACCCGATTCTAATCGCGAACCACGACAAGCTGCGAAAACTCGGCGTAACCGTAATAGGACCTAAATTTGAGGAAGGACTTGCGAAAATCGCCTCGACTGAAGACATAATTCTCGCGGTTGAGCGTGTGCTGTCGCTAAAAAAGCTTGCAGGAAAGCGTATCCTTATTACAGGGGGACCTACCATCGAGCCGATAGACCCTATACGGATATTAACAAATCGAAGTTCGGGTCGCACGGGGATTGAACTCGTTAAGGAAGCGTATAAACAAGGTGCTGAGGTTACGCTTGTGCACAGCAAAACGCCGTTGAATTTAGATGGAATAAAGGAAGTCAGGGTGGAGACTGCACGTGAGATGATTGATGCATGCGTTACTGAATTTCGTGAAGGTAAAGAGAAAGAGGAAGAGGAAGGATATGACGTGCTTATTTCTTCTGCCGCTATCTCGGATTTCACTGCCGACTCGTCCGAAGCGAAGATTTCATCGGGCGAAGAGTTCTACTTGCATCTCGTTCCCACCGGGAAACTGATAGAAGAAGTGAGGGATGAATTCCCTGAACTTGTTATTGTAGGATTTAAAGCAGAAACGGACGTCTCTAAAGAGGAACTGATAAGCGCGGCGAGGGAAAAGATGGAGAATCATAACATTGAGATGGTAGTTGTAAATGATGTTGGTAAGGGGGGCATAGGGACCAAAGAAAACGAGGTGTATATAATAAGAGGAGGAGCAGAGGGAGTAAAGCATGTAAAAGGTGCGAAAAAAGTGATTGCAGAGGAGATAGTGGATGAATTGGCAAAACTTTCTTTATAACCCCTTAGATTAGATTAGATTAAATTAAATTACACAACACTACATGAGAATTCAAGATGACGTGTATTGGTACGAGGAGAGGGGATTTCTTGATGCAAACACTTACGTGATAAAAGATAAAATCACCGTGCTCATAGATCCGGGATCAGAAAATTATCTTGAGCGGAAACTCGAAGAAATGCGAGAGGACGGAATAGACACGAAAGAAGTTGATTTGATAATGATTACACATCTTCATCCTGACCATTGTGACGCAACAGTAGCACTTAAGGAACTTTCTGGTGCAAAAGTTGCACTACATCCATCACAACTAAGATATCTTGATATTATGGCTGAGGAAGCTTCGAAGTTCATTGGTATCGGCATGGAAAAGAAATTCGATGCGGATTTGGTGCTTGAGGATAAGTTGAATATAGGAAATACAGGGTTGAAGATAATACATACACCAGGGCATTCTCCAGGAAGCGTTTGTTTTTACACTTTGGCTAAAAAGATATTGATATGCGGAGATTTGGTGTTTGAGAAAAGCGTAGGAAGGACTGATTTGCCTTTTGGAAACAAAGAAGAGCTGAAAAGCTCTATTAAGAAGGTGTCAATACTGGATACCGAGCTTTTGTTGCCCGGGCATGGTGCGATAATAGAAGGGAAAAGTAATGTCAAAAGGAATTATGAATTCGTAAAAGAAGTCTATTTGTAAAACATTTATTTGCATCCAGTTCTACGCGGCGGTACGATTTTAGACGAATTCTTTTGTCCAAACGAGGCGTGCCCGGATTACGGAAAGAAAGAGAAGCGGAAATTGTCACTGGAGGAGATTGAGCATTATATGAGGGTGGCGAAGGCGATTGAGAGGACGAGGGAGGTGGAGGCGGTTTTTGAGTGGGCTGTGGTAGCGATAGGATAAGAGAGGCATATTTCTCGGTGTCTTCATTTGACATAGTCTTATATATTGTGATTTTCTTTAAAAAATATCGCAGCAATAACACTTGAATCAAGAATCACTCTATCTGGTATCTCTATCTGCCCGTATTAGTTTTAGTTCAGCAGCACTCACATCTACCTTCATCTCTTTCCTTATCTCCTTTGCCTCAGCAAGTAATCTTTCCTTATTCTTATCTTTGATCAGTTCTTCTACCATAGTTCTTATTACCTCCTGCCAGTTTACTTCTTTCATCTCTTTTATGTTTACTTTAGAGAATTTTGAAAAAACGCCGAGAACGTCGGGATATATCCCAAACGTATATAATGGATGGAACGGAAAGGGGAGTAAATCAAAATCCTCTTTAGGCTTTTTTCTTCTTCAACCTATTCAGAAGCTCCTTATCTATTTCCGGAATACGCTTAATTGCCTCCAAAAACTCCTCCTTCACCTTATACCCCAGATATTTAAATTTAGAAGCTATCTCTTCTACTTTTTCTTCTATTTGCTTCTCCTTTAGTTTTCCGATAGGTATGTCAACAATAATTTTTGTAGGAGAAGAGAATGGTGGAATTTCTATTCTAATTCTTGTATTTATTTTATTCCTTTGTATCAGAATATTTTCTGTCTTGTAGATTTTCTCTAAAATCTCCTCCTTTGCCTTATGAATTTCTCCTATTGTTTCAGCAAATCCAACCCGCACTTCTCTTCTCAATGTAATATCCTCAGTTGCGCGACTTGATTTGCCATTCATCACTTCTATAGCAAAGCTGAGTCTTGACCAATATTTTTTAAGTATATCCAAAGCCTTTTGGTTTTTGTTCGCAGCCCATTTTATTTCTTCCATCCCTTTTCCTTCTTTAACTGAGCTTATAATCTTTTGAATATTCACAATTGCCATCTCCCCCGTGGTGAAATTAACTGAGTCAAACGCTCTTACTACTTTCCCTGACTCTTCAAACAATTCAGTAAGTTTGGCTTTAACCACTCCTGGGTCTGTGTTCTCATCAATGCTCCTCATAGAGCTAATAAAATCACGTAAGATTGCAAAAGAAGTAACCCTAGCACCAAATATTCTTCTCTCCGGGTCAATCAATCCTTCAACTTCAGGAGGATTTCTTAATACCGTTTCTATCTCTTCTAATGCTTCTATTGGCTCGGTGATGTTCAAAGCGTTATCCAGTTCTTCATCCAGATAAGAGAATTTTATAAGAGCATTAATTGAAAGAGACAAAGAATCGTTGATTTTTTCAAATTTTTCTCTCGCTTCGTTCATCAGTTTTCTAAAATCTTCCCAATCCTTCACGTTCATCTCTTTCCTTGCCTTTGCCCATTCTATAAATCCAAGCATCCTTTCCTTATCTCTTCCTTCAAAAAGGTCGCTTGCGTGTTTAAAATCTTCAATTGCTTTGTCTAATTCTTCATTTGTTTGAAGCTGTGTAAGTCCAAGATTTGCATAAGCCTCAGCAAGATTCGGATTGAGTTCTATCGCCTTGTTGTAGTCTTCAATCGCCCTCTTATGCTCCTCTAGTTTATGATACGCAACTCCTCTATTGTAGTAAGCCTCAGCATCTTTCGGATTGAGTTCTATTGCCTTGTTGTAGTCTTCAAACGCCCTCTTATGCTCCT
>JAGXOR010000039.1 GCA_023659785.1 Methanomicrobia archaeon LH_S13 | reverse complement strand
TCCCTTCAAACCTGAGCTGAACTGTTTGATTTCCTTCACTTAGATATGTTGTGTTGCTGTCATAATCCACTGATCTATAAGTTCCATTTTCATACAAAGATCCGCTTACTCTATATCTTCCAGTCTCTGTAACATTTACTCCAGTATTGATAACCAAGAAATCATATAATCCATCTCCATCCGTATCTTCTCCATAATCTGAATAAACATCATTGAATTCTGCTGGTGGGATTATACCATAAAGCAGTTCCCAAGCTGTTCCATTCCATGCTTCCACCATTACATCTAAAGTATCATTGTCTGAAGTATAAGCCGAGATATTTATACTTCTGAATAACTCATCCTCCCCATTACTGTCTATATCATAAGAAAGTGTTTCATTTACGTCTTCCTTCGTTGGAGTAGAAGTCCCTGAGAGGGTATAATTGAATCCATCGGTTGTTAAATTAAAATCGTATTTGTATTGTATGAGGTCATTATCCTCAGTGTCATCCATTTGAATCCTTATTTTTGAATAAATTGGAGTTGAATAAGTCTCGCTTACAACAGTCCTATTTCCACCTGTTATTGGTATTCCACCGCTATATGATTTTATTGTTATAGAAATGTTTCTTGTTTCTATCTCATTTATCTTCTCCTTATTTTTTATTTCTTCTCTTCCAATTCTTTTGATTCCTTGCTCATGCTTGTTATATATAGAATATATACTTTTTCCCGTGTACTCACCACCGCGTACTTTGTCTTCGCCTTCAGCTTTACTGAAACTTTTAACCTCAGATGAAGGCGGTGTAGATGTGACTGTTAGTGGTGGAACAGGAGTTGACGTGGAGTAAGGTTCAGAAGGCGCGGCTCCTGTTCCAGCAGCAATCCCAGCGCAGTGTGTCCCATGCCCATACAAATCTTCTGTTGTGTTATCATCCGTAAAATCTTCCTTTACTATCACCTTTGGGTCGTATGTAGCAGGATTATCATCCAAATCATCAAGGTCTGGATGCGTATCATCTATTCCTGTATCAAGAATTGCAGTTTCCAAACCTGAGCCGTTATATCCACTATTCCACAGCTCTGGTGCTCCTATAAGAGGAACACTTTCATACAAACTCGCATGAACTTTCTTATCCAGCCATATCTTCTTTATCTCTGGTCTTTCTACCAATGTTTTGAATGTTTCGTTAATGCCTTCAAGCGAAAGTTTTGAAGAGAACGTTGGAATCGAGTGATAGCTCTTTACAATGGTAATATTTGCTTCCTTCTCAAGCTCGTTCTGCTCAGCGACTCCAAATACCTTCTCCTCTTTATCTTTATAATCAACAAGAACTGGTAGATAAGTTAAATTGCAATACTCCTCTCTTATCAAATAATCTATATTGAATAGCTCTTTGTCCACTTTGCTGAGGTCTATTCCCTCTGGGAATACGTATGTTCCCTTTGGAGTTTCAATTATCTGGAAATTCTGCTCTGATTTTGTTGAATCTGCTGTTTTTACCGCAAATCCCCTTTTCCCGTCTGGCAGCGTTGACACTATAACCTTATCCCCAGTGATAAGCGTTACGCTACAAATAGATTTGTTCGCCACTTCATTTGGTTCTGTTGTGTTGAACAACGACCCTTCTTGCTCCTCTTCTTCAGACCCTATCGCTAAACTAAAAGCACTCGCCACAACAATCAAAATTAAAATTACAATCGCACCCCATACCCCTATTATCTCCCTCGCTTTATCGCCTTTTTTCATCTCTTATCATCACCTCACCATTCTTTAAGAAGGGAGTTTAGTATATATAAAACTTTCGTTTTTTTTCATAATCAACCCACTTTCAATATAAAAACATCGAAAAAATACTGATTTATCACTGCGGAGAGCGCCGAGACCATAGAGTTTAAAGACTGTTTCAATCTTTGCTTAGGTTTTCTGGTGCCTCTGCGTTCTCTGTGTGCTCTGCGGTGAAATTATCACTAAGCACCCTCCCCCTTTCTCTTTAATGCTTCAAACTCATCTTTCATATCCTTCATTATCTTCTCGTATTTCTCCCTGAAACCTTCATTTGACACGTATTTCATCCTCGCGATGGCGTCCTTTATTTGCATCCTCTCCAGTTTCTCTACCCCTATGCCACTCTCAATCGCTTCCATTGCGCCGCCATACCACTGAAGAACGATTTTCGCCATCAGATATTGCTTTTCCAAAGAGCAGAAAGAGTCTATCTCGTGGTATGCGTTTTGCTGCAAAAAATCCTCCCTTATCATACGAGCAACTTCTAATGTTCCTCGCTCACGCAGTGGCAGTGCATCCGCGCCAACGAGCTGAACTATCTCTTGCAGTTCCGCCTCCTTTTGCAATAGACCCATCATTTCCTCGCTTTGCTCCATGAAGTCCGGAGCTGTGGACTTCGCAAACCACTCACGGAGGCTACCAAGATAGAGTGAATAGCTACGTAGCCAGCTTATAGCGGGGAAATGCCTTCTATCAGCTAAAGAAGAATCAAGAGCCCAGAAATCTCCCGTCACTCGCAACGTATTCTGCGTCACAGGCTCTGAGAAATCACCTCCAGGCGGCGATACCGCTCCCACTACCGTAACAGAACCTATTCCTTCCTCAGAATCCGAATATAACGTTTTTACCCTGCCTGCGCGTTCATAGAAATCCGCTAATCTCGTTGCTAAGTATGCGGGATACCCTTCTTCCCCAGGCATCTCCTCCAACCTACCCGATATCTCTCGCAGTGCTTCTGCCCATCTTGACGTAGAATCCGCCTGTATCGCCACGTCATAGCCCATATCACGATAATACTCAGCGAGCGTAATCCCTGTATAAATAGACGCTTCTCGTGCTGCAACCGGCATGTTAGAGGTGTTTGCAATGAGCGTTGACCGTTCCATCAGCGTTTCACCACTATAAGGGTCAATAAGCTTGGGAAAATCCTCCAAAACCTCTGTCATTTCATTCCCCCTCTCTCCACACCCTATATACACAATGACCCGTGAGTCTGCCCATCTCGCTAATTGGTGCTGCATGACCGTATTATGGAGAAGCATGGGTCCAAAACCCGCGACAAAATTATGCGAACCAGGAACCACGAAGTCATAAACGTCCCTTACACCTTTAATCTCCTCAATCTCGGTAATCTCATCGTAAAAGACATAATCCAACCTCTCTGCAATCCATTTCAACTCCTCATCCCGCCGCGACAACTGGTAAAAAATCTTGAACGTCTGAACGCTCATTCTCTCTTTCTTCTTCCTTTCTCCAATGTAATTAGATGTATTTACACCCAAACGTTCCAATTCCGAATGTGGTCGCCCCATTTCTTCGTATGCGCGTTTTAAAAACTCCGCCGATGCCGGTACAATGTCTATTGCTGTGTATCCCCTTTTTCCATCTTCTAAGTATTTTTTTATCCGCAGGAATTTTTCAAATGCCTCTCCGCAATTGCAACGTTCGTAAAACCGTTTTATTTCCTCTTTCCCCCGTACAAATATTCGGTAATATGTTTCCCCTTCAATAACATGCTCCTTTAAGGAGTGCAGAACTCCGAACCGCAACAAGAGGTAAGACACGCTTAGTTGCATCTCCCGGCTCGCGGTTGTGATTTCCAACTCGTTCTCGCCCACGTAGCCGTCAGAAGCGAAGTAAGTGCCCACAAATCTACCCGCTACTTCGTCCGGCGACCGCATCACAATGTCCGGCACCCTGCACGAAGACGATTTCTTTTCTCCCGTTCCTGGAACCCCCAGCCGCTTCAAAAGCCTGACCAGCACCGAGCTCTCCACGAGCAAGCACTCCACCGTGTTGCACCGCGAATGTTTTGCCGTGAGCCCAAACAGCCTTTTAGACAACTCATCAAACCTCGCTCTCAGAACTTCATCGTTGTTGTAGAACGCAACCGTTCTCGGTTTAACGGAACCGTCTCCAATCACAAAACCGAGAAACTCTGCGAAGTCCCCGTCAAATTCATTCGGTATTCTCACCACCTCGCTTGCTCGCTCCCCTTTCACCTTTGTTATTCTTAATATTTTTCCTACCAGCTCGTACAGCCTTCTTACAAAAGACACGGTCGGTCGGTTTCTTTTCCGATAATATCCAATCAAAACATCGTAAGACACGCCTAAATCATCTGCGAGTTCTTTCTTTGTTTGTCCTCTGTCCTTCACCAAGCCGTCAATGACTTCAGGAATTTCTTCTAATATCTCCTCATCACAAACCCGCTCTTCATCAAACAGCTTGCTACCAAGTCTCTGCACCGCTCCCTTGAAAAATATCCTCCTCGGCATCACGAGATGATCGCCCGCATTTAACGCCCTGCATTCAACCTCCTTTATCTCCAAATCCGAAGTTGCCGTAAAGAGTTTGTGAACAGGTGTTACTTCCGCCGTCCTCCCTGTCCTTGTCTTCACTCGATACAAAACATCCGTTTTACCTTTGTAAACCGTGTTTGCACCCTTCTCCTTTAATCTCCCGTCATTTAGCGAATAAACACCAAGTGCGTCTTTTAAAATTGTGTACTCCTCGTGGCTGCCCATGTTACGAACCCTCTCACCGTTCTCTTTGTTCTCTGCGTAAACCTTCTCTATTTTCCTCAAAGTCCCATCTGCAAGCATTACAGGCGTATCGGGACTAACGCATTTCCCAGTCCCAAACCCCCCCGGAATAGCACCTGTCCCCCCCTTCGCAATCGGGAAGAAGCTATCATTAATGCGCTGCCCTGTGAGCAAAGGCACCTCAGGGTCTAACTTCTCCTTGTAAGGTCTCCCTTTCCTCACGGGCCATTTCTGCATCATCATCAATTCCATATCTTCTCCATTGGTTTGTATCCTCGCTATAGGGTCCACCACCGTGAATTTACCCTCCTTTAACTCTAAAAGCTTACCGCTTATCCCCGGCGGCACAAGAATCTTATGCTTTATCACCTTTGATTCCTGAACTTCACCCAAAATATCTCCTCCCACTACCTCATTGCCTTCTTCTGTGGTAGGCACAGGTGTAAATTGCCATTTCTTCCCACGGTCGAGTGCATCTACATAAACGCCCCTTTTTACGTAATCACCCACTTTGTTCCTTATACCTTCCAAAGGTCTCTGCACTCCGTCGTAAAAATTCTTCAATATCCCTGGTCCGAGTTCAACGGATAAGGGGGCTTTCGTTCTTATCACCGGCTCACCAGGCTTCACTCCCGTTGTATCTTCATATACTTGAATATATGCAAAATCGCCATCCAACCTTATCGTTTCACCCAGCAATCCTTCTTCCCCTACTTTTACCACTTCGTACATCTCGCATCCCCGCATCTTATCTGCAACAACTAACGGACCTGCAATTTTTGCTATCACTCCCTTTTCTTCCATTTTTTCTCCCCCTTTACTTATCTCCTTTTTCTCCTTTTTAAATCAAATTGTTTTTTACTGGAATATGATAGACTATGAACGTAACATGGTAGAACTAAAACCTTTCAAAGCGACGATACTGAACCCGAAACTGGAAAATCGAGATGAACTGATTTGCCCTATTTACGATACCTTTAACACATCGCAGTACGAGAATTATTCAGCCCGGAAAAACAATGTAATCCGCTTTACCGCGAGAAAAGAGAGTATGGCGGAAAAAGAATTTGTGGATTATGCAAAACAGAATCTTAATCGTTTTTTCAACGATGAAAGTCTAATTGAGTGCAAAAAACCATCCTTCTATATCTACGGAGTCAGATACCGGCTATCGAAAGAGATTATGGAACAACTCCCAGAAGGAGATAGAAGAGAGACCTACTTCGCATTTGGATTAGTAGCGTTGGTGAAAGTCGAGAAACTCAACTCGATGAACATATTAGGGCATGAAAAGATCTATGAATCAAGCACGCTGGAGCGATACGAGCTCATGAAAGAATGCAGTATGAATTTCTCGCCAATTGTTGCGGAATACAACATGCCGAACCATGATATAAACCGCATTTTCGAAGATTATTTGGGCTTCAGCAGACCGGATTTGAAAATAGATGAGCGGAGAAAGCCAATTGTGGATGTCGTATTAAATGGTGCACGCCACTTGCTCTGGGAAATTACGGATGAAGGCATTATTGGCAAGATTCAAGAGCTAATGCTCGATAAAAAAATTCTTATTCTCGATGGACATCACAGATACGCTGCTTCTTATCGGTTAAGTAGGGAGGGGAATGAGGGGAAGGCGTCTGCGTATACGCTGATGATGCTATTAGAAGGAGAGGATAGAGCGCTTTTATTGCTGCCCTGGCACAGATGTGTGAGAAAGTGCCGCATGGATGATTTATGGACGCGGGTAAAAGAAAATTTTGTTGTGGAAAGTTACGATAAGAATGAAAGTGAGAATGAGATGAGCAGCACCATCTATTCAAAACTCAGTGAGTGCAATGACGATTTTGACGTTAGATTGTGCATGTACGACGGGAAAAAATTCTATCTGTTGCGGGCAGATGAGCAGAAAATAAGGAAATTGGCAGAGGAAAGAGGAGAGCGAGTTGGACTAAATGTAATAAGCCTGCATGAATGGCTTATTGGTAAACCCGAGGATATTGTTTTCATCTCCAGTCTGAGGGATGCGATTGAAAAAGTAGATAAAGGAGATTACAGAGTCGCATTTTTTCTTAAACCGCTGCGGATAACGGATGTGGAATACAAGGTACAGGTGGAAGAGAGAGAATTTCCGCAAAAGTCAACCCTCGTTCTCCCAAAAGTCGCTGAGGGTGTAGTAATGCGAAAATTTGTTTAGCTCCTTCTAACCCCTCAGATTACACTGATTTCCACGAAAAAATAATTGAAGATGCAAGAGATATCCCTAAATTTGTGTCATGTATCCCGCATCATGAATCCCCGCTTCATTTTCTTGTGTTAATCTCGTGGTTTCTTCTTTTTGTTCTTCATCTCTGTAAATCTGTGGTTCAAAACACAAACCCGCATTCAAAAACGGAATCAAAGCAACCGTTAAACCATCCACATAATATCTTTTTCTATCCATAACACCTTTAGTGAAGTATCCAACAGCACCCAGTTTTTGCTTTGTGTTCTTTTCGCCAATCAAATTATCCATCACATCACCGAGTTCTATCATGCCTTTTCCCTCCAGAAGCTCTTTTGTGATCTGCGGCGGAAGCTCAAAGAAAGGAGAAGTTCCATAACCTATCTTTCCCTTGTCGTCCATAATGCAGATCACGCCAAAAGTGAACCCTCTGTGAAACAATTTCTTTATCCCTCCTTCAATGCAATGCCCACAAAAAACTCGGCTTTTAATTCCCGGGCTTCATTAATCCTTTTCAATTCAAACGCTCTATTTCTTGCTCCTGCGAAGGTTTCATCCTCTACTGGCTGATTGGAAACTTTACTGTTCACACTGATACCCACTACTTCCACGGCATCGAAATATTTTGAAAACGCTTCCTTTGTCGCTTCCAATTTCACCGGGTTCCGAGAGCCAACTAAAACCTTCATAAAAACTTTCTTTAAAAATACTAAAAACTATTTCATATTAATATCTATGCAATTTAATTCTAACCAGACACTTACAAAAGTAGTTATAATCGCAGCAATATGTGTTTTTAGTACGCAATTTGGCGTTACTGTAATTGCACCACTGCTTGGTGAGTGGGTAATAGCACCCAAAATCCCACACCCCTTTCTTGTATCTGGTTTGATTATCTCCGCTTTTGCGCTTGTAAGCTTAGCGCTTAACATCCCCGGGGGTATTCTTTCAGATAAATTTGGAAGGAAACCTTTGATTGTTACAGGGCTTTTGCTTTACGCTGTTGCGGCTGTCCTCTTCCCGTTTTCAAAGAGCCCTTATGATTGGATATTTGTAAGAGCATTACAGGGTGCGGGTGCCGGCTTCTTCTTTCCTGCGGTAACTGCTTTGCTCGCAGACCTCACGAATCACGAAGAGCGAGGGCATGCACTTAGCGTGTACAATATGGGCTTGGGTGTCGGTTTAGCAGTGGGACCAATTTCAGGCGGTTTTCTGTTTCATATCTATGGTATTTTCATGCCGTTCCTCTTTTGCGCTGCCTTTGTACTTCTAAGCGCAGTATTGGTGCTGCTTTTTGTTCACGAGCCAAAAAGAAAGTTCGACGAGAAAGAACAGGAGAAGAAGAAGAAGAGAAAAGGATTATCATTATCGCTAAGTGCGAGTGGAAGAAAGGCATTGATGCTTTGCTGTGTCGTGGTATTCTTTGGTAAGGGTGTTGCATCACTGATGAGTGGCTTGTTCTCTCCTTTTGCTGTCGATGACTTCGAGGTTTCAGAAGAAATCATCGGAACGATTCTTTCTGTGATGTTCGTGGCGTTCACGTTACTGCAAGTAGGATTTAACAGGCTGATGAAGCTTACAGGGGAAATCATTCTCTCGATTGTCGGTTTGCTATTGTGTGCTTGCGGCTTGCTTGTGCTTTATTTTGCGACCAGTATCCCGGAGCTTTTTATAATGAGTATTTTTCTTGGTGCAGGAATAGGTGCGATTTTACTGGGCACATTAACTTTGGCATCGAAAACGGCGGGAGAAAGACAAGAAGGAGAAGTAATGGGTATTTATTACACGACTTTTTATGCCAGTCTTGCAAGTATTCCGATTGTTTGTGGTGCACTCTCTGATATTTTCAGTGCAAGACTGCTGTTCTTGGGATATGCGGTGCTTCTCATTATATTGATGGTTGTAGTGTGGAGAGTTAAACCATAAAAAAGGAAAATAATATTAAAAACAACATATAGCAAGCGTACTATGGCTAAGCAGATAAAGATAAGGGAAGCAGTAGATAAGGATTTGCGAGATATTGTAACAGTATGGAAGAGAAATATAAAAACGATAACCTCTGCTTCAGATATCTTTGATTTGTTCCGCGATTTCAAAAAATATTTCTTTGTAGCGGTCTCTACGGTATCGAACTCGAAGGATGGGGACAGCGTTATTGGTTTTGTCGGTGGCGCCATAAGAAGTGGGCATGGACATATTTCGGGGATTGCAGTGGATAAAGAATATAGAACGCAAGGAAATGGAAAGAGTTTGTTAAACACAGTGGAGCGTGATTTTCTCGCTAAAAAGCTCGAAAAAGTCACGCTGGAGGTCAGGATAAGTAACCGGGGTGCAAGAAGATTTTATGAAAAGCAAGGCTACAAACGGGCATATACCGTAAGAAGATATTATGCTGACGGTGAGGATGCAGTTGTATATGCAAAAGAGATGTGAAAAATCACTATGCGGGACCAGATTATATTATAAATTAGGTTCTTTTCCCAATCAGAAAGAGCAATGGTAGATATGGATAGGGTTGGTGATAGAAAGGCAAGGTGGATAGGATAACAATGGTTAGATTAGAAAAACGGTTGAAAATCATTCCCAGATTGATTGTGCTCATCCCCCTTCCTTTTATTATTATATATTTCCCTATACGGTTTGTAACGTTTTATGCGGAAGGGCACTCTATTATTGACCCTTTTTTTCGATTTTTCTTCTTGCAGCAGAGATTTTTTTCGTTATGCATACGATACGTATCTTATGAATTTCTCGCGATCCACAGAATTGTATCCTTCATCTGAACAGATAGGAAGGGCTTTAAAGCAGGAGCGATAAACAATGCATTGAAGCTCATAGACGAGGAGTATGTCTCGTTCCTCGACTCTGATCAGAGACCTCTTTCTGAGTTCTTGACCGAGACGGTAAGTATACTGGAATCATACCCTCACCTGGCTTTTGTTCAGGTGCCGCAGATTTATACGAATATTGACGTAAGCAGTTTGGCAATGGGGGCTCGGCTCACTGCATACAACTCGTGTTCTACGAGTACATTTGCGAAGGCAAGAGTATAACCAATACGATGTTTTATTGCGGCAGCAACACTGTATTTAGGACATCCGCCCTTAGAGAGGTGGGTGGAGTTGATGAAAAGAGCGTAACCGAGGATTTGAGTGGTGGGATTATTTTGTTACCACTACATGGTATTGTGTAGGATGGGCATACATGTTCATGATCTCCGCGCCAGTTATGTACGTCCTTTTTGGCATAAAACCTGTAATAGCGGAAATGACAGGCTATCTCGTCGCTCTCTTGCCTTTGTAACAGTTCCAGTTTTCATAGTCTTAAGGGGTTTTAGGTGTATGGATGTATCGTAATCCCAACACCTTTGTAACAGTTCGTTTTTAAGTAGAGTATAGAAAAGCTTTTTATATAACAAA